>JAKAAV010000212.1 GCA_021802185.1 Chloroflexota bacterium
GCACGCGGAGGCTGAACCCGTCGAGCTTGCCTTTGAGCTCGGGGATGACCAGCGACAGCGCCTTGGCGGCTCCCGTCGAGGTCGGGATGATGTTGAGGCCGGCGGAGCGGGCGCGGCGCGGATCCTTGTGGGCGACGTCGAGGATCCGCTGGTCGTTCGTGTAGCTGTGGATCGTGTTCATCAGGCCACGCTCGATGCCGAACGTGTCGTTGAGGACCTTCGCCACGGGCGCCAGGCAGTTCGTCGTGCAGCTCGCATTGCTGATGATCGTGTGCTTCGCCGCGTCGTACGTGCCCTCGTTCACGCCGAGGACGATCGTCACGTCCTCCTTCTTCGCGGGGGCCGAGATGATGACCTTTCGTGCGCCAGCCTCGACGTGCGCGCGCGCCTTGTCGGCGTCCGTGAACTTGCCCGTCGACTCGATGACGATGTCCACGCCGAGGTCGCGCCACGGAAGATCGGCCGGGTTCATGACCATCAGGCTCTTGATCGTCCTGCCGTCGACGATGATCGCGTCGTCCGTGTGCTCGACGGTCCCCTGGAACGTGCCGTACGTCGAGTCGTGCTTGAACAGCAGCGCGTTCGTCGCGACGTCCACGAGGTCGTTGACGGCGACGACCTCGAGGTCAGGCGCGCGTTCGATGATCGCCTTCAACGCCTGGCGGCCGATCCGGCCGAACCCGTTGATCCCGACCCTGGTGGTCATGCTGCGGTACCTCCTGGAGCCCGCCGCGCGGGCGCATTGATGGCAGGGCACGGCGGGGGACGATGCCGCCGGTTGTCTCGCGCACCGGGGATCCGGTCGGGGACGCGCGAGGCGGGACGTCCGGCCGTGCGGTGGGCCAGCGGTCGTTTCGGCCGCTCGGACGCATCCCGCACCGGTTCGGCTGGCGGCGCATGGAGACGCCCGGCACCGCCTGCCAATCCTTCGATCCAGGGGGGATTGTACCAACGCGATTCCGGCCGAAGACGGGACCGGAAGGCCCGATGTGCGCGGGCCGGGCGGCGGCGGGGATCGGGGTCGATCGCGGCGTACCTTGTGCCGAGGCCCCGGACGGTGCCGGGGCCTCGGAGAACTGCGACGCGAACAGCGGCCGGATCAGCCGCCGATCTTGAAGACGCTGGTCCCGCAGACCGGGCACTTGCCCTTCACGGCCTGCTTGCCGTTCTTCATCGTGACCTGCTCGGGGTCCTTGACCTCGCGCTTGGCCTTGCACTTGACGCAGTACGCCTCAGCCATCGAGTGCTCCTCTCGCCGGACCAGCCGGCACTCCAGACGGCCGCCTCCACGCAGCGCCGTCCCTCCATCCACCACTCACGCGCCGGATCCGGCAGACCAGAGGCCGGGTCGCCAGCGCGCCGCTCCCGCCTCGCGGACCTGTCGGTCCATCTCGGACAGGACCACCAGGGCCTCCAGGCCCACGTCGACGCAGTCGGACTCCGCTTGCTTTCTCGCGTCTCCCTCCAGGAACCTGCCCGTCACGCGCTGCGCGAACGCCGTGCAGACGACGCCCGCCCGGCATCCACCGAGCCCTGCCAGGACCAGGACCGCCGATCCCTCCATCTCGAAGTTCACGACTCCCTGGCGCCGCATCTCGTCCGCGAGCCCCGGGTACCGGATCGGGAGCTGGGGGATCTGACGCCCCTGGGGCCCGTAGAAACCGGGCGAGGTGGCCGTGATCCCGGCATGCACCCGCTTGTCCCGGCGCGCGCCGGCCTCGAGGAGCGCGGCGACCACCGAGTAATCGGCGACGGCGGGGTACCCCTCGTGGACGTAGTACGCCGTGGTGGATTCGAGCCGGACCGCACCGGTCGTGACCACAAGCTCGCCGAGCTCGATGTCGTCGCGCAGGACACCGCACGACCCGACCCGGATGAAGGCCGGTCGCCGCGTGATCGCGAGGATCTCGGCCAGGACGATCTCGACGTTGTCCGTGCCGATGCCGGTCGACACCGCCGAGACGCGCAGGCCGCGGTACGAGCCCGTGACCGTCACGAACTCGCGATGCCGGCGTGTGAGCTCGATCTCGTCGAAGCGGGCCGCGATCAGGTCGATGCGCTCGGGGTCGCCGGGGATCAGGATGTACTCGGCGAGATCGCCGGGCGCGCAGTCAATGTGGTACTGGCGCTCCGAGTCGGGCACGGCCACGCGCGGGTCCGCGTTCGGCAAGTCATGGTCCTCGTGCGCCTCCGCACGACCGCGGAGCTCGGGGCCGAGCATAGAGAAGCCGAAACACGAGCGTCAAGCGATCGTGCGGGCGCGCGTGGACGCGTGCCCCGTGCGGGAACCGCTGTCGGCGGGGGACGAGCGCGCCCGGAGCGGGCTGAGCCGTCGCTTCCTGCGTTCGCGGACGCCGATCGGGGACTTGCCGGACGGCCACGATGCCCGGTGCGGGTTCCGGCGGTGGCGGCCGGTCCCTGGCCGGCGTTGGCGCTCGTCAGTGCCGCACTCACGGCCGCGAGTGCCGCGCTCGTGCCGGCGAGTACCGCACTCACGGCCGCGATTGCCGCGCCCACGGCCGGCGGTGCCGCGCTCGTGCCGGCAAGTGCCGCACTCACGGCCGCCGATGCTCCACTCACGACCGCCGCTCGTTCACGGGCGCGGCGAGCAGCTGGCCGAGCCGATCGACGATCCCGTCGCTGGCCCGTTCGCGCCGCTCGGCGAGGAACCGCCGCGCGGCGATGGACACCGCCGCCACCGCGCCGAGGACGAGGAGCGCGAGCGCCGCAATCGCCCAGCCCGGCAGACCGGGCAGCGGGATGGCGACAGGCCCGAGGCGCATCTGGGCGACCTGCCGGAGAGCCTGGTCCCCCGTCGTGGCCGTGGCGGGAGCGGCGCTTGCCGCGACGATCGGTACCGTCTCGCCGAGATTGCCGACCCGCGCGATGTCCGACGCCTCCCGCACCACGACCGACGGCGTCGAACCGGAGACGCGCTGCACGAAGCCGGTGACGTTGATGACATCGTCGACCTCGATCGCGCCGAGCAGCGCGGTCGCGTCGCCGGAGAAGCGCACGTCGGCGGTGCCCGTCCCATCGTCGAGCACGATCCCCGCAGAGGTGCGCGCCTGGACGGTGCCGCCGACGCGGACGAGCTCGCCGAGGTGCGACGCGGTGTCAGCGAGATCGACGTCGAGCACGGTTCCGCGCGCAGCGCCAGGACCGGCCCCGGCGCCCGTGCCGGTACCGCGGCCCGAGCCCGTCCCCGCGGACGTCGTCGCGCCGCCAGTCGCGCCACGACCCGCCGTCGCGCCACCAGCCGCGGGCCCGCTCGAGACCGCCGCGCCCCGTGGACCGACGGAGACGTCGGACGGGGAACGCGGCAGGATGGCGAACCGCTGGTCCGCCGCCGAGGAGGCAGGGCGACGGACGATCCCGACCAGCGTCGCGTCGCGCCCCTCGACCAGCGTCGTGGACGCGATGCCGCTCCGGCTCGTGCCCTGGATCACGACGATCGCGCCGCCCGAGAGACGGACCTCGGCGCGCCACGTCGTGCCGTACCGCCGGACGGTCTGGACGAGCCCGGCGACCCGGACGAGCCGCCATTCGTCCGCCGCGGCCGGGGCGTGCGTGAGCGCGACGGGCGCCGCCGACGCGTGCCCGGTCACGGACGCGGCCGTGGCGCTGAGCTGCGGCGCACCGGAGAGCGTCCCGACACGGCCCGTGGCCCGTACGACATCGCCGACGGCGACGGAAGCGCCGGCAGGCAGGCGGACGAGGAGTGCGCCCGAGGCGTCCTGCAGGACGACCCGTCGTGCGTCCGCGTCGATGAAACCCGGGACGGTCGTCACGACCCCCTCGATGGTCGCCTCGACGCCGCTCCTGGCGCGGACCGACGCGATCTCCGATGGCGATGGCGCGGGTGAGGCCGACGCCGTTGCCGAAGGCGTCGGCGAGGGCGAGGCCTGTCCTTCGGCGACGACGACGTCCGACGGCGTTCGGGGCCAGATCCGATAGCCGTCTGCGGCGCCCGAACGCGTCCAGCGCTGGCCCGCGATGCCGGTCACCTGGACCGACGACCCCTTTCGCGCGTCGCCGGCGCACGGTTGCCAGCACGACACCGTCAGCGTGCCCCGCGCGTCCTCGAGCACGAGCGTCGCCGAGCCGCTGGTCGCCCGCGTCACGCGCGTCACGGTGCCCGCCGCGGCCACGAGCAACCCTTCGACGTCCTCGCCGAGGTCCGCGGACGTGACACGGCGCGCTGCGGGCACCTCCGCGGTCCCGCTGATGCGGACGCCCGTGTTCGACGAGACCGTGATCTCGAGTGCCCCGGACCGCGACGCGAGCTTGCCCGCGACGGCCACGACGTCGCCGCGCGCGAGGATCGGGGCGTCGCGCGACGGGAGCAGCACGAGGATCCCGCCGGTCGCGTCCTGGACCGCGACGGTCCGCAGGTCGAGGATGGCGCCCGTCTCGGACGTCACGATGCCCTCAATCATGACCGTCGAGCCGACGGCAAGATGGCGGACCGTGCCGATCGGGCTCCCCGAGGGCGAGGGGCTCGGGGTCGGGCTGGCGGTGGGCGAGGGGCTCGAAGACGGGCTCGGCGACGGGGTGGGGCTGGGCGAAGGCGTGGGGCTCGGCGAGGGCGACGGCGAGGCGATCGGGGTGGGCGACGGGGTGGGGCTGGGCGACGGGGTGGGGGGGGGCGGCGGGGTGGGGCGCGGCGACGGCGTGGGCACGG
>JAKAAV010000213.1 GCA_021802185.1 Chloroflexota bacterium
CGTCGCGCCGATCGCGGCGGCATCACGTCCTCGCCGCTCCCGACGGGAACACGGCCTCGTCGCGCCGATCGCGGCGGAGCAAGTATGGAACAGGGACCGCGAGGAACATGGGCGTCCGAGGCGACCAGATGAGCGGAAGGCCGGGCGCGCGCGCGGGCCGTCAGGGGAGCTGCACGGCTCCGAGGAGTCCGAGGAGCGTCGCGAGCAGCAGCCCGGCCGCGATCAGGACGCCGACGAGCACGCCGCCATGGCCGGACGCGTCCGGCGCGGGCTCGAGGATCGCCGGCAGCGACGGGCCGATCGTCGGCCGGACGCGGAGGCGGACCGGCGCCGCAGGCTGGCGCAGGCTCACGTCGGCATGGGCGACGAACCGGTCGATCGCGTCGACCGTCGCGCGCGGCAGCGTGATCGCGGGGAGCGGCAGTGGACGCTCAGACCGTCCGGCGCGAGGGCGAGCCGCAGAGTCGGGGTACGAGACCGCGGGCTCCGGTCGGGCGACCTCCGGCCGGCCCGCGACGGACCGCGGCTGGAGCACCGTGCCCGGACAGGGATCGACGAGCCGTGTGCCGGCGCGTGCCGGGTCCGTGCTCGCCGCGACTCTCGCCGCAGAACCAGCGAGCGGGCTCATCGGGATGGCGCTGCGACGCTCGGGATCGAGAACGAGGGGGCCACGGCGGGCGCCGTCCCGGCGTGTCCCGGCCCGAGCCCGAAGTACCAGATCGCGGCGAGGATCAGAAGCACGATGATGATGCCGACCACCAGGCCCGGCCCGAAGCCCGAGCCGCCGTTCTCGACGATCACCGGGCCCTGACCGCTGGGATACTCGCTCATGGCTCACCTCCCTTCGGGGACGATGAGGCACGCGCACTGGCGCTCGCTCCGGCCCGACGGCAACACTGCTTGCAGTGCCGTGCCAGTTCCCTGTCGCGAGGCAGCGACGAGGCGGGTGGCTCCGACAAGGCCGAAGCGCGACCGCTGGCTCGTCCGGACGGTCGGCCCGCTGCTGGCCGGCCTCGGGCTGCTCCTGCTCGACGAGGCACGGAGCACCTCGGTCAGCCCGGCGGCGGCGAAGGCGGTCGCGGGGAGCGCGGTGATCCTCGCCGGCGTCGACATGCGATATGGCGGGCCCGGTCGGATCTCGCGGGTCTACCTGCTCGATGCCGTCGTCGAGGTCGTGCTCGCGCTCGCGTGGGCCGCGGCGAGGAACCGGTGACGCGAGGTCGGCGCGGTCTCACGGCGCGCCGGCCGGACCCGACGCCGTCCGCTCCCCAGCGCGGGCCCGTCCTCAGCGCGGGCCCGTCCTCAGCGCACGCTCGCCAGCGCGTGCACGGGCGGCAGTCCCAGCACCTCGCGCGCCCTCGCCTCATCGTCGACCGTCAGCGCCATCTGGATCGACGTCGCGCGGCGGCCGATCACGAGCACGCCGGTGATGTTGACGCCTGCGGTCGAGAGCTTCTCGGTCAGCTCGGCGATCCCGCCCGGCTCATCCGGCACCTCGACGTGCAGCGCGTCGCCCTCGACGAACGGGATGCCCATGCCGTGCAGGACCTCCCGGGTCATCACGTCGTCGTCGGTGGTGAGCATCGCGCACATCTTGCTGCCCGCGCCGCTGCCCGCGATGGTCTGGATGTTGACGCCGCGCATCGCGAGTGCCCGCGTGACGTGCGCGAGCTCGCCGGGGCGGTTCTCGAGCTGGATGACGAATGGCTGGCCCATCGTCGTCGCCTCCTGTGCCCGCCGGCACGCCCCGAGGCGCTCGGCGGTGTCGTGGCCGCGCGGGTTGCGCGGCGGAACGGCGAACAGCGGCCCGGCGCGGCCGGGCGTGCGCTCACGGCCTCCCGATCGGCACCTCCCCTGGCGCCCCGCCTGCGCGCCCCGATGCGATCGGATCGGGATGCTCGTGTCCGTGCGGAAGGACGACGACCGGGATGGGCGGCGCGTGCGTCTCCGGGCCGCCGTCGGTCGCGAGCCCCACGATCGCGACGTCACCGCCGCCGGCGATCGCGGCGTCGAAGCTGCCGCACACCGGGCAGATCGCGATCGACTCGGTCGCCGGCTCGTCGCGGCCACAGCTCCGGCAGCGAACACGGCCGGGCACGATCGAGACGGCAAGGGCGCATCCCTCCGCCGACGTTCCCGGCGTCAGCATCTCCCAGTAGAACCGGATCGAATCCTCGGTCAGCCCCGACAGCGAGCCGAGCTCCAGTTGCACCTCGCGGAGCCGGGCGGATTCGCCGCGGGCGGCGCGAGCCCGCGCGGTCGCGGCGTCGAGCACGGCCTGTGTCGCCATCAGCTCGTGCATGGCTGCTCCTCCGAGCGAGAGACCAGCGCCATGACCTGGTCGGCGGCGCGGGCAACGGCAGCAGCCACCTCCGGCGAGAGCTCGTCGGAGAACGTGTCGCGGAGCCGCGCCTCGACCGCGACCACCCAGGGCGACACCGGGAGCGCGGCCCCGAGCGAGCGGCCCAGGTCGAGCGCGGCCGCCAGCGATGCGTCGTGCGCCGACGCCAGCCGCGCCCATCCGCGTTCCGGTAGCTCCTCGAGCCTGAACGACCGGACCGTGCCCGGCGGCTCGTCCCCGGTCTCGAGCGCGTCCACGATCACCGCCCGCTCGTACCCGATCAGCCGCTCCATCAGCCGGAGCCCGCCGAGCGACAGCCGCTCGACGTCAAGCGCGATCACAGGCTCGTCAGGCTCGAGGGCGGCCCACCACCGGCCGTCACGCAGGCGCGCCTCGACCGCATCGGCCACGTGCCAGCCGACCGCGTCGTCCCCGAGGATCGGGTTGCCGAGGCCGACGACCAGGATCGAGCCGGGGGCACCCGGCGCACGGGAGGCACCCGGCGCGCATGGGGCACCGGGCGCACGGGAGGCACCTGGCGCGCATGGGGCACCGGGCGCACGGGAGGCACCCGGCGCGAATGACGCGGGCGCGAACCGCGCACCAGGCGCGAATGACGCGCCGACCCCTGGGGGCACGCGACGTCCCGTGACCGCACCGACGTCAGGCTCGTGCATGCGCGGCGTCCCGGGATTCCGGTCCGTCAGCAGTGCTGCCGCAGGACGTCCAGGATCGCGCCGTCCGCGCCATGGATCGTGACCTGCAGCGGCATCTGCCCGGGGAGCGAATGCGTGGCGCACCCGAAGCACGGGTCGTACGACCGGAATGCCATCTCGACGCGGTTCAGCAGCCCGTCCGTGACGACCTCGCCGCCATGGATGAACGCCTGTGCCGCCCGCCTCACGGACATCGAGATCGGCGCGTAGTTGTTCGTCGTCCCGACGATGAGGTTGACCGCGGTCAGGATCCCGCGCTCGTCGGTCCGGTAGTGATGCGTCAGCGTCCCGCGCGGCGCCTCGACCGTGCCGACGCCCTCGGTCGGCGTTTCGGTCGGGACCGCCCGCACGTCGTCCGACGTGATCTCCGGGTCCGTCGCGAGCTCGAGCATCCGCTCGGCGGCGTACAGCAGCTCGATCAGTCGCGCCCAGTGCGTCGCGAGCCGGTTGTGCACGACGCCGTGCCGGCCCGACGGCGCGGGCTGCGCCGCGAGCGTCGCGAAGTACCGCTCGAACTCGGCCTGCGCGAGCGGCGTCGCCATCCCGTCGGCGGCGTTGAGGCGGGCGAGCGGCGACGCGACGTACACGCCCGAATCGACGCCGTCGACGAACCCCTTCCAGCCCACCTGCCTGAGGTACGGGAACTTCAGGTAGGTCCACGGCTCGACGCGCTCCGCGACCCAGTCGCGGTAGTCGGCCGGGTCGTACTGACCGAACGGATCGCCGTCCGGCCGGACCACTCGCACCTGCCCGTCGTAGAAGTTGACCCGCCGTTCGGCGTCGACGAGCCCCATGTAGTACGTCCGGTCCGTGTACTCCTCGCCGGTCAGGAGCTCCCGGTACGCCGGGTTTCCCATCACGACCTCGTCGAACAGCTCGAGCGATCCCTGCGCGAACCCGATCGCCCAGCGCGCGAGCCCCGCGATCTCCGCGCGCTCGTCCTCCGAGATCGACTTCGTCATGCCGCCCGGGACCGCGGTCGCCGGGTGGACGCCGCGGCCGCCGATGATCTCGATGACCCGATGGCCCGACCGGCGCGCCTGGATGACGCGCCCCCCGACCTCGAGCCCGACCTTCCGGACGACGCCGAGGATGCTTCGCTCCGACACCGGCGCATCCGGCCCGACCACGAAGTCCGGGCCGCCGAGCGCGTAGAAATGCGTCGTGTGGTCGGTGAAGTAGAACGCGCTGTACAGCAGCTCGCGAAGCAGCCGCGCCGGGCGCGGCGGCGTCACGTGGTAGACGGCGTCCGCCGCCTTGGCGGCCGCCATGTGGTGCGCCTCGGGGCAGACGCCGCAGATCCGGTTCGTCAGCGTGGGCATCTCCTCGACGGGTCGCCCGACGCAGAACCGCTCGAAGCCGCGCAGCTCCGGGATCTGGAAGTACGTGTTCGCGACGTCGCCCCGCTCGTCGAGGAAGATCTCGATCTTCCCGTGACCCTCGAGGCGCGTGACGGGGTCGATCGTGATGCGTTCCATCGTCCGCTACTCCCCGTCCGCCCAGGCCGCGCGACCGGCGCGCAGCAGCGACTTCGCCAGGTTGAACCGGTAGAACTGCCCCGCCGGGTCCGGCAGCCCGTCGAGGATCGCGTCGATCCCTTCCTGGTCGTTCGCGTCG
>JAKAAV010000214.1 GCA_021802185.1 Chloroflexota bacterium
GCGGCGCGGCGGCGATCACGTCCTCGCCGATCGTCGTGACGCTCACGAAGGTCACGCACTAGACGCCGCACAGGCGCTCGCATCGCACCGTCGCCGGGGCCCGTTGCCGCCCCGTCGACAACCGACGCAGCAGCGACATGCCCGGGCTTCGGCCCGGGCATCGTCCTGTCGGGCCCGAATTCCACGCCTGCATCCAGCCCCAGGCCAGCGCGGCCAGCAACGCCCACCCGTTCGTGACGAGCGCGTTTGGTCGTTCCTGGCCACGTCGAGTCCCCGCCATCGGACAACGCGTGCCCGGTCGTGACGGCCGTCGTTCGGCCGATCCGGCAGGTCGCGCCGGACGCGCTCGCGGGCACGATCATGCAGATCGCTCTCGTGCGGAACGCGCTGCAGCCCGGGTGGCCACCGATCCTGCAAATTGATCCGGTGCAGAACCTTATGTCGGTTCTGGGCCGTTCTTTCGCCTCTCGGCGGCTCGTCCGGGCGGCACGAAGGCCGGCGGTGAGCTCGGGACGAGCGCGGACGCCGGGCCGGACAGGCGCCGCGCCCCTCGCCGCGCCCCTCCAGGTCAGTTCGCATCGGTCATAAGGATCTCCACGGAATCAAATTGCAGGAAAGCGTGGCCTCAGGTGACGCGGGCTGTGGCACGGCCGGGCAGGCGGGGCAGGTCGCGCGGTTCGCGGGCCCGGCTGTTCACGCGGGCTGGGCGACCACCATGATCCGCAGCTCGGTCATGTCCTCGATCGACCAGCGCAGGCCCTCGCGCCCGAGCCCGGAGTCCTTCACCCCGCCGTAGGGCATGTGGTCGATCCGGTAGGTCGGGATGTCGTTCACGATCACCCCGCCGGCCTCGATCTCGTTGAACGCCTGCCAGCTGTTCGCCAGGTCGTTCGTGAAGACGCCGGCCTGCAGCCCGAACAAGCTCGCGTTGATCTGCCGCACGGCGTCGCCGAAGTCCGTGAACGGGAACACGACGACGAGCGGCGCGAACGCCTCGGCCGAGCAGACCTTCGCCTCGACCGGCGTGTCGACGAGGACCGTCGGCGGGAAGAACGTGCCGTCGGCCTTGCCACCGAGCAGCACGCGCCCGCCCATCTCGACGGCCTCGTCCACCCACGCCTGGGTCCGGAGGGCCGCCTTCTCGTCGACCATCGGGCCCAGGTCGGTCGCCGGGTCGGTCGGGTCGCCGAGCTTCAGCGCCTTCGCCCCCGCGATGAACTTCTCGAGGAACGGGTCCATGACGTCGGCGTGGACGAAGATGCGCTGCACGCTGATGCACACCTGACCGGCGTAGGAGAACGCGCCGACGAGGATCCGCTTGACGGCCCAGTCGAGGTTCGCCGAGCGGTCGACGATGACGCCGGCGTTGCCGCCGAGCTCGAGCACGACGCGCTTCCTGCCGGCCTTCGCCTTCATCGCCCAGCCGACTGCGGGCGATCCCGTGAACGTCAGGAGCTTGAACCGCTCGTCCGACACCATCCGGTCGCCGAGCTCGCGCGACATCGGCAGGATGCTCACGGCCCCCTCGGGCACCCCGGCCTGCTCGATGATCTCGCCGATCGTGAGCATCACGAGGGGATCCTTCGACGGCGGCTTGAGCACGACCGTGCAGCCGGCCGCGATCGCCGGCGCGACCTTGTGCGCGGCGAGGTTCAGCGGGAAGTTGAACGGGCTGATCGCGGCGACGGGGCCGACCGGGAACCGCCTGGTCACGCCGATGCGGCCCTTCGACGAGGCCATGAGGTCGAGCGGGATGGTCTCGCCGTACATCCGCTCGGCTTCCTCGGCGCCGAGCCGGAACGTCAGCGAGGCACGGTCGACCTCGACGAGCGCGTCGCGGATGGGCTTGCCGGCCTCGAGCGAGATCAGCCGGCCGAGCTCCTCGCGCCGCTCCGTGATCCCGGCGGAGATGCGCCGCAGGATCGCCCCGCGCTCGTAGGCGGGCATGCGCCGCGTGACCTCGAACGCGCGGACTGCCGCCTCGACGGCCTCCTCGTACTGCTCGGGGGTCGCGTGGTACGTGGCGCCCGCGGGGTTCGACGGGTCGGCGGGGTTCGCGACCTCGAGAACGTCCGGGGATTCGACCCAGCGCCCTGCGAGGAAGATGGGATGGGGCCTGATCGCGGTGACGATGGCCATCGGTCGCCTCCTGGGCGTACGACCGGGGCGGCCCGCGCGCTTCGGCGCCCGCCCGACGGATGCGGATCGACTGCGCGCGGGATTCTACCCGCGTCGTCGGTCCCCGGCCGTCAGGAGGGGGCGACCACATTGTTCGCCGGATCGTTCATCCCGGAGATGTCGATCGAGACGAGCATGTCGGTGGGCGTCCCGTTCATGTCGTACGAGCCCCTCGTGAGGGCGCTGACCATGTAGCCGCCGTCCTTCGCGACCCACAGGTCCATGGTCCAGTTGCCGACGTCGCTTGCCGTCGATCCGTACTTCGTGGCGAGCTGCTCGAGCGTCGCCGAATCGGCCTGCAGGTGGATCGTCGCGACACCGTTCTTCTCCTCTTCGCCGATCCGTTTCAGGCCGCCCAGGTACGGGTCGTACGTGGTGCCGAAGAGGGTCTCCGGCGACAGCGAGTCGAAGCTCTTCTCGATGCTCCCGGTCTGGCCCGCCGGCAGCGCCATGGCGGTCCCGCCGATCTCCATCCACGCCTTGTCGCCGATGATCGTGTACTTCATCGGGACGCCGCCCGTCTCGCCGCCGCCGATTCCCGTCATGCTGATCGAGAGTGCCTTCTGGGGCTTCAGCACCACGATCCCGTCCATCGTCATCGTGCCGGTCTCGCCGCTCGCGGCCGCCGGGCCCATCCCGGTGCCGGTGACCTTGATCTTGAACCGGTACGAGGTCAGGTTGCCGAGCGCGGAGGCCGCGCCGGTGTACTGGAGACCGGCGCCGCCGGCCGACTGGCTGGCTGCGGCTGCCGTCGGTGCGGGCGTCGCGGCGGGCGTGGAAGCGGTGGTGGCCGTCGAAGCCGCCGTTGCCGAGTGCGCGGGCGTGGCGTTGGCAGCCGTGGTCGCGCCGGACCCGCCGCACGCGGCCAGGAGGAGGGAGGCGGCGAGCACACTCGTGAGCGCGAGGGTTCCGCGGCGGCGGTGCTGCATCACGATCACCTCGAGTCCGGATTGAGCGACGGGAGTATACGAATCCGCAACCTCGCTGACCATGGCCATCAGGACCGGGTGGTGCGTTCCGGCGACGGGGACGAGTGATGGGACGAGGACGAGTGATGGGACGACGCGTGGCCCGTTCCGGGCGACGCGGGGCCCGTTCCGGGCGACGCGGGGCCCGTTCCCGGCGACGCGATCGGGCGCATCTTGCGTACCGCGCGCCCGGGCGGGGGCGCTTGTCGGGCGGTGTCGCATGCGCATCCAGGTCCGGTCGATCCGGTCGTCCACAAAGGTCCGGTCGGACCGTTGACGGGAGCGCGGGGCCGCTGTACTTTCCGCCGCGGCCCGCAATCGTGGCGGAGTGGAGTCGAGAGGAGGAACAGGACGATGGTAGCCAGGGTGGCAGCCGTCTCCGCGTCGCGCCTCCGGGGACTCCCGGCCTGACGCAGGCACACCGACCGCGTGCCTGATCGGCCGGCCCCTCGGGTCGGCCTCCGCAGCTCTCGTCGAGCGATCGCCGCGCGCCCGCACGCCGCGGGGACCCGTGTGGGCGAGGCCCGATCCCCGCTCGAGCCCCTGCCCGGGTTCGTGCCCGGAGCGCGACGCGACCGGTAGCCGGTCGACCACGCACTCGGGAGACACTCCGTTGAAACCGCGCCTGTCGTTCCGCTGCGCGCACTGCCGGCTCGACGTGCCGGCGGACGCCCCCGGGACGGCTCATCGCAACCACTGTCCGAACTGCCTGTGGAGCCGTCACGTCGACGACGCCCCCGGCGACCGGGCATCGGACTGCCAGGCCTCGATGGAGCCGATCGCGATCACCGTCCGGAAGGACGGCGAATGGATCCTCATCCATCGGTGCAACGGCTGCGGCGTGCTGCACTCGAACCGGATCGCGGGAGACGACAACGTGCTCCTGCTCGTCCGGCTCGCAGTCACGCCGCTCGCCCAGCCTCCGTTCCCGCTCGACCGCCTCGCGCTCATCTGAGCGCGAGGCGGTCCTCCGGGCCCAGCACGGCCGGGGGATGGCGGTCTTCCGGGGCCTGCACGGGTCGGGCGTGCGATAGTCGTCCGGCACGCGACAGCCGCCGGGCTTCCGCGGCTGGAGCGTCCGCACGTCGGCGGGCACGTCCGGAGCCGCCAGGGAGCGGCGACACAAGGGGGTGTTGGATGACCAGGTCACTGCTCGCGGACGCGTTCGGCCACCATGTCTGGGCGACCCGCCGCCTGATCGATGCGTGCCAGGCGCTCGAGGGCGGCCAGGTCGAGGCGACGGCCACGGGCACGTACGGATCGATCCTCGACACGCTGCGCCACCTCGTCGGAGCCGACGCGTCGTACCTCAACGTGCTGTCCGGCGGCACCTTCCCGCGGGTGCCCGACGCCGAGGAAGCGTCGATGGACCTGGCCGGCCTGCGCGCCGAGATGGACACTCATGGGGGTGCGTGGGCGGCGGTGCTGGCGCAGGACCCGGATCCGGATGCGGTGCTCGTGCGCCATCGCGATGACGGCTCGGAGAGCCACGCGCCGGCGGGAATCCGGGTCGCCCAGGCGCTCCAC
>JAKAAV010000215.1 GCA_021802185.1 Chloroflexota bacterium
GCGACCCGTCCTCGTCCGAGCGCTCGAACAGCAGCTGAAGTCCCAGGCAGATTCCCAGGTACCACGCTCCACCACCCACGGCCCGGTCGATCGCCCGCGCCAGCCCCGACCGCCCGAGGTGCCGCATCGCCGGTCCCTGCGCGCCGACGCCGGGCAGGACGACGAGGTCGGGCCGGCCGAGCTGTGCGGCGGACGCCGCGACGCGGACGTCGGCGCCGGCCACGTCCAGGGCGCGGACGATGCTGGGCAGGTTGCCCGCGCCGTAGTCGACGACGACGGCCACGGGCCGGCCGAGGCGAGCGGCGGCGCCTTCGGCCGGCCGGACGCGGGGAGCGGCCGCGCCTGCGGCCGGGGCCTCGTCGGCAACGAGCCACGACCACCCGCCATTCCCGCCGGCGCCCGGGAAGCCACCCGGTCCGATGCGCCCTCCGGGTCCTGCTCCGATCACGCGCCTTCCCCCAGCCGGCCCTTCGTCGAAGGCACGCCGGCCCGTCGCGGATCGGGCCCCACCGCGGCCCGCAGCGATCGCGCGAGCGCCTTGAACGCCGCCTCGGCCACGTGGTGGTCGTTCGCTCCCTCGGCGCGCAGGTGCAGCGTCACTCCCGCCTCCCGCACGAACGACTCGAGCGCGTGCGGGACCAGCTGCGTCGGGAGCGATCCGATCCGTTCGCCGCGGAACGCGATCGCCAGCACCGCGTACGCCCGGCCGGAACAGTCGACCACGGCCTCCGCGAGCGCCTCGTCCATCGGGACGCGGGCCTCGCCGAAGCGCTGGATCCCGGCCGCATCGCCGAGTGCGTCGCGGAACGCGCGGCCGAGCGCCAGCGCGACGTCCTCGACGGTGTGGTGCTCGTCCACCTCGAGGTCGCCGCGAGCCTCGATCTCGAGGTCGAACAGCGCGTGGTGCGCGAGCGACGAGAGCAGGTGGTCGTAGAAGCCCACGCCGGTCGCGATCCGGGCCATGCCCGACCCGTCGAGGTCGAGTGTCACCGCGACCTCGGTCTCCCGCGTCACGCGACGCACCTCGGCACGCCGGCCCATCACGCCCGATCCCCGAGCGCCGCGATCAGCCGGTCGTCCTGCTCGGGCGTCCGGACCGTGAGCCGGAGGTAGGAGTGCAGGCGGCCGCGCCGGAAGGTGCGTGGCACGAGCCCGGCGCGCAGCAGCCGCTGAGCTGCGGCGTCCGCCGCCTCCGAGGTGCCGCAGGCCAGCAGCACGAAGTTCGTCGCGCTCGATGGCACGGTCCACCCCCGAGCGCACAGGGCTGCCCTCAGACGCTCGCGCTCGTGAATGAGCGCGTCGACGTTGGCGGCGGCGAAGCCCGGCTGCGACAGCACGCGCGCGGCCACCTCCGCCGACAGCGACGAGATGCTCCCCGGCGGCCGGACCGCCGAGAGCCGTCGCACCAGCGGCTCGTCCCCCACGCCCCATCCGACGCGCATCCCGGCGAGGCCGTACGCCTTCGACGCCGTCCGCACCACGACCAGCCGCGGGAAGCGACCCACCTCGCCCGCCAGCGTTTCGCCGGCGAACTCGCGGTAGGCTTCGTCGATCACCACGACGGGACCGCCGCCGGGCAGGTCGGACAGGCGGCGGAGCAGGTCCTCGAGCACGCCCGGAGGCTGGACCGTCGCGGTCGGGTTGTCCGGGTCGCAGAGCCAGAGCATGTCGGCCGTCGACGATTCGCGCACGATCGCGTCGAGGTCGAGCGGGAACCCCGCGTCGCCCGGTCCGCGCGGCACCTCCGCGAGCCGCGCGGCGCGCTGGAGCGTCAGCACGCGGTACATCGCGTACGCCGGCGAGGGCATGACGGCCAGGCCTCCGGGCGGCAGACACGTCTTCGCCACGATGTCGAGGACCTCGTCCGCTCCCGCGCCGACGACGATCCGGTCGACCGGGACGCGCATGAGCTCGGCGATCGCGCCCGTCAGCGCCGCATACGTGGCGTCGGGATACTCGTTGAGCGGGAGACGCGCGGACTCGGTCGCGATGAGCGCGTCGAGCCCGGGCGGGACCCGCGGCGACGTGTTCGTGTCGAACCGGACGATCGACGCGGGATCGAGTCCGTACGCGGCGGCGATCTCGGCGTCGCTGTCCTCCCACTGGTACCCGGGCGTGACACCGCGCACGGCGTCGACGGTCATGCCTCGAACCTCGCCTCGACCGCGTGCCGGTGCGCGACGAGCCCCTCCGCCTCCGCCACCGCCACCACCGCCGGCGCGATCGACGCGAGGCCGTCCCTGTCGACGACCTGGACCTGCATCCAGTGCCCGAAGTCCTCCACGGCCAGCGGACCGCGAGCGCGCGCCATCCGGCCGGTCGGAAGGACGTGGTTCGACCCGGTCGCATAGTCGCCGGCCGATTCGGGGGCGTACGCGCCCAGGAACACGGAACCCGCGTGGCGGATGCGAGGCAGGAGCGCTTCAGCGTCCGCGACCGCGACGGAGAGGTGCTCGGGCGCATAGTCGTTCACGAAGTCGAGCGCATCGTCGACGTCGCGTGCCACCACGATGAGCCCCGCCGCGCCGAGCGACGCCTCGAGGAATCGGAACCGCGGCTCGGCCGGCAGGCGACGCCCGATCTCGGCCTCGACGAGGTCGGCAACCCGCTCGTCGGTGGTGACGAGGACGGCCGCGGAGTCGGGGCCGTGCTCTGCCTGGCTGAGGAGGTCGGCCGCGACCAGTCCGGGTTCGGCGGTCCGGTCGGCGACGACCATCACCTCGGACGGACCTGCCGGCATGTCGATCGCCACGTCTCCGAGCACCTCGAGCTTCGCGGCGGTCACCCAGGCATTGCCGGGCCCCGCGATCATGTCGACGCGCCGCACGGTCTCCGTCCCGTACGCGAGCGCGCCGATCGCCTGCGCGCCGCCCATCGCGTAGAACTCGTCGATCCCGAGGAGCCCGGCGGCGCCGAGCAGGGCGGGCGAGAGGCCGCCGTCCCGACCCGCCGGACTGGCCACGGCGATCGAGGTCACGCCCGCCATGCGGGCCGGGATGACGCCCATGAGCAGCGAGCTCGGGTACGCCGCCTCGCCGCCGGGGACGTAGATGCCGACACGCTCGATGGGTCGCCAGACGCGGCCGACGCGCACGCCGGGTGCGACGTCGACCCACTGTGCCGCCGGCGGCACCTGGACGCGGTGGAACGCCTCGATGTTCCGGACCATGAGCAGGAGTGCGTCCCTGAGATCGGGACGGAGCAGGTCCGCGGCCGCCTGGAGGCGGTCGGCCGGAACCCGGATCGGCGCCTCGTCGTCGCGAGGCTCCCGGCCGGCACGGCCGGCCGGATGGGCACGTCCGGCGGAGTCCGCAGGGTTGTCAGTGTCCGCGCCCGTGCGTGCTTCGAGGAGGCCCCTGGTCCATCCGCCGCCCAACCTCGACGCGTGGTCGCGGAGCGCCGCGTCGCCGCCCGCCCGGACCGCGTCGACGATCTCCCGCGCCGCGCGGCGAACGTCGACGGCGGTGCCGGCGCTTCGCGCCACGAGTGCCCGGCGCTCGACCGCGGAGAGGTCCTCGAGCCGGATCCGCCGGAGACGTCGCGCGGCCCCCGATCGGCGGCCTGCTCCCGCCGTCCCCGCCTGCCGCTCGCTCACTGGATGAGGAGCTCGATGGGGAGCACGAGGATTCCGGACGCGCCGGCGGCCTTCAGGTTGCCGAGCAGCCCCCACGTCTCGTCCGCGTGCACGACCGCGTGGACCGCGACCATGTCGCCGCGCGCCAGGGGCACGATGCTGGGCGAGCCGAGCCCGGGAAGGAGCGCCTCGATCTCGGCGAGCCGGGACAGGGGCGCGTTCATCATCACGTAGCGCCGCTCGCGCCCGTCCACCACCGCGCGCAGCATCGTCACGACCTCGGTCGCGTGGCCGTCGGCACCGGCTGGTGCGACGAGGATGGCCTCGCTCGCGAGCAGCGTCGCAATCGACCGGAGCCCGTTGACGAGCATCGTGGAACCCGTCGAGACCAGGTCGACGATCGCGTCGGCGAGCCCCATTCGGGGTGCCACCTCGACCGCGCCGCTGAGCGGCACGATCTCGACGCCGATGCCCCGGTCGCGGAAGAACCGGGCGGAGATCGCCACGTGCGAGGTGGCGACTCGGCACCCCTCGAGATCCGCCACGTCCTGCGCAGGCGCGTCGGCGGGCACGGCGGCCTCGAGCCGGCAGCGACCGTAGTGAAGCTCGGCACGCACGTCGAGCGCGCGGCCCGACTCGACGAGCAGGTTCCGGCCCGTGATGCCCATGTCGGCCACGCCGTCGTCGACGAACTCGACGATGTCCTCGGTCCGGACGAACAGGATGTCGAGCGGGAAGTTCTCGCAGCGGCTCACGAGCGAGCGCTCGCGCGCGTCGAACACGAGGCCGGCGTCGCGCAGCAGCGAGATCGTGGGCTCGAGCAGCCGGCCCTTGTTGGGCACGGCGAGACGCAGGCGGTCCGTCACTGTGCGGCCGTCCCGGTCGCCGCAGGCTCCCTGTCGCCGGCCCGGCCCGCCGCCGCGAGCCGCTCGCGCCGGCGATCCAGCGCCGCGACATAGCCGCCGGTCCCATGTCGAAGCCACTGCGCGATGCGGGTCACCGTAGCCGTCGACGCGCTCGTCGTCCGCGAGACCTCCCCGTAGTGACGGCCTTCCGCGAGCAGCCGGACCACGTGCCAGCGCTGCGCGAGGTCGTG
>JAKAAV010000216.1 GCA_021802185.1 Chloroflexota bacterium
CCGGCCGGCGAGCGGGAGGCCGCTGCGCGGCGCGCACCCGGGGCTCCCGCACCGGCACCGGCTCCCGCACCTGCGCGTACGCCAGCACCGGCCCCAAGACCGGCCCCGGTGGCGGCTCGGGCCCGGGCGCCGCAGTCGGCGCCCCCGCCGGCTCCTGCCCCGGCCCCGGAGTTCGCGCCGGCGACCCCTGACGAGCTTGCCGCACTCGAGGCGATGCCGGCTCGCGGCGGGCACTGGGAGGTCGGCGGACGCAGCGTCTCGCTGACCCACCTGGACCGCATGCTGTTCCCCGCCGCCGGCCTCACGAAGCGCGCCGTGATCGGCTACTACGCGACGATCGCGCCGATCCTGCTCCCCTACCTCGCCGGCCGCGCGCTCAACCTGTGGCGGTGGCCGGAGGGCGTGGACGGTCCGCACTTCTGGCAGAAGGAGATCCCGGACTGGGCGCCGGGGTGGATCACGCGGCGGTTCATCGCCGGGCACACTCCGGAGGACTCGCACACGTACGTGGTCGCGGATTCCGTGGCGACGCTCGCGTGGCTCGCGAACCAGGCGGCGTTCGAGATCCACCCGTGGACGTCGCTCGCGGACGCGCCGGAGCGTCCGACCTACGCGCTGATCGACGTCGACCCGGGCGAGCGGACGGCCTGGGAGGACACCGTGCTGCTGGCGCGGCTGTACGGCGAGGCGCTGCGCCACCTCGGCGTGACGGGATACCCGAAGACGACCGGCAAGCGCGGGATCCAGGTGTGGATCCCGGTGAAGCCGATCTACACGTTCGATGAGACGCGCGACTGGGTCGAGCGCGTGTCCCGGGCCGTGGGAGCGTCGGCGCCGGAGCTCGTGAGCTGGGAGTGGACCAGGTCGGCGCGCGGGGGCCGCGCACGCCTGGACTACACGCAGAACGCCGTGAACAAGACCCTCGTCGGCCCGTACGTCGTCCGCGCCCGTCCGAACGCGAGCGTGTCGGCACCGATCACGTGGGACGAGCTGGACGACCCGGACCTGCGGCCGGACCGCTGGACGATCGAGACGATCGGCGATCGGCTGGCCGCGCGCGGCGACCTGTTCCGGGGCGTGCTCGACGAGGGTCAGGAGCTGCCGCCGCTGTCCTGACGGCGGCAGCCCGAGACGAGACGCCGCTCCGCCGGCGGCCGGACCGACTGCCGAAGCTGCTACGCGATCAGGTCGCGTCTCCCGAACGTCCACAGCGAGGCCAGCCACGACCCCACCGCGACGGTCGCGAACACGACGAGGCCCTGGACCGGCCACGCACCGGTGTCGATCGCGTCGACCGGATCGAGGTACCGGAACGCGGACAGGTACGAGAGCCAGTCGAACGAGGTGTCGATCCTGGCCATGGCGTTGAACAGGTACATGATCACGAGCACGCCCGCGACGAGGCCGCCGGCGACTCCGCGACTCAGCGTGACGACGGCGAGCAGCGTCGTGACCCCCGCGATCGCGCACCCGGAGGCGAGCAACAGCACACCGGCCACCGCAAACCGGCCGGCGTCGAACGGGTAGCCGACGAGCGGTCCGAGCCCGACGATGATCGCGAGCGTGAGCGCGGTCAGCACGAGCATCGCGACGAACTGCGTGCCGATCGCGGCCAGCAGGTATCGCCGGCGCGAGATCCGCGCCGACAGCGGCAGCTCGAGGAACCCACGGTCCAGGTCGGCCGCCACGGGTCGCGTCGCGAGCAGGATCCCGACGATCGCGGCCACGACGGGCCACAGCATCGAGAACACGTAGAGGTTGAAGAACGTTCCGACGTCGCTCAGGCCGTTCTGCATGCCGAACGCCGAGATGATCTCCTTCGGGAACACCTTCATGTAGGCCTGCAGCGCGTCGTTGCTCTCCGCCATCCGCGGGTACATGAGCGTCATGATCCCGGCGTACGCGACGCTGAGCGCGGCCATCCATCCGATCAGCGTCCGGCTGCGCCGGAGCTCCATCCCGAAGACAGAGGCGATCATGCGAGCACCTCCTCGGACGGCTCGGTGGCCGGCCGGACCGGTTCGGGGGCGGGTGAACCGGGCGCCGCGGCCTCGCGGGTCGTCGGATCGTAGAAGCGCATGAAGACGTCCTCGATGTCGGGCGTCGTGATGGCGACGTCCCGGATCTCGAGCTGCGCGATCCGGCGCAGGAGTGGATTCACGTCGCCACGAACCATCAGGTGGATGTCGCGGCCGCCTTCGGACAGGACGCGAACGTCGGGCAGGTCGAAGAAGCCGCGGGCCGGCGGCGTGTCGAGCACGAGGTTGACCGACCTCCAGTGCTCGCCCAGCAGGACCTGCACGGGCGAGATGTCGACGACCCGGCCCTCGCGAATGATCGCGACGCGGTCGCAGCCTCGCTCGACCTCGGGGAGGTTGTGGGAGGACAGGAAGACGGTCCGGCCATCGGCCTTCGCCTCGGCGAGCAGCGCCAGGAACTCGCGCTGCATGAGCGGATCGAGCCCGGACGTCGGCTCGTCCATGACGAGCAGCGGCTCGTGGCCCATGAACGCCTGGACGACCGCGACCTTCTGGCGGTTGCCCCTCGACAGCTTCCGGATCCGCACCGACGGGTCGAGCTCGAGCCGCTCCGCCACGCGGCGCCACGCCCCTTTGGCGAGACCTCGCAACGAGGCGAGGTAGTCGAGCTGCTCGGCCGCCGTCAGCTCGCCGAGATAGCCCGGGTCGCTCGACAGGTACGCCATCGACGCGTGGGCCCGCGTCGCATCGGCCCACGTGTCCAGTCCGAGCACCCGAGCCGACCCGGACGTCGGCCGGATCGCGCCGACGAGCAGCCGGATCGTCGTGGTCTTGCCCGCCCCGTTCGGACCGAGGAAGCCGAAGACCTCGCCCTCCGACACCGAGAAGCCGACGTCGACGATCCCGCGGCGCTGTCCATACGACTTCGTCAGCCCGACGGTCTCGATGACCTGTGCCATGCCGACCACCCCCGGCTCGACGACGGCTTCCGTCGTCCCGGCTGGAGACGCCGCTGCCCCGCGATGCTGGCGGGGCGCCGGCCGCGGCATCGACGGGAGAGCCTGAGCCCGCGGACACACGGCGGACAGGGTCGTTCGGACCGTTCCGCCGGCCACTCGTCACGATTGGCCGGCGGGCGAGCGGGGGCCGCAGTGGTGGTCCCGTTGGCGGTGCCTGGCCCGCCGACGGGCCACGAACCTCAGCTCAGCTCGCGCAGCACCTCGGTCTTGCGGCTCGCCATCCGGTCGCCGAGCGCGTTCAGCTCGCCCTCGTCGAGGACCTTCCGGGCCGTCGGGAACAGCTCGGTCTCCTCCTCTTCCATGTGGTGCCGGATGTTCTCGGTCATGACGTTCCGCTTCGCCTCCCACGTCTCGTCGGAGATCGGAGTCGCACCGAGCTCGCCCATGACCTGGTCGACCAGGTGGTGCTCCTCGATCCCTTCGAGCACCTCCTCCTTCGCCCGCGGGTGCCGACGCAGCGTCGGGTAGAACTCCTCTTCCTCGATGATCTCGTGGGCGGCCAGCGTCTGCCGGACCTCCTCGAACTTCTCGCGCCGGCCGTCACCCCTGGTCTGCTCGAGCTCGTCGAGCAGGGTGCGCAGCCGCGCGTGGTCCTCGGTCAGCAGCTGGATCGCGTTCGTCGCCATGTGCCCTTCCTCCTGGTCATCACTACGCGTCGGCCGTCACCCTGTCGTGCCGGCGGGAAATCCGGACCGAGTCGGCCCGCGGGATCCGCCGACGGGATCGGCCCGCGGGATCAGCCCGCGGGATCCGCCCGCGGGATCGGCCCGCGGTTTCGGGCCGCCGGGTGCCATCACCGCGCCGCCCCGGTCGCGTCCGGGAGCGCGTCCGGCAGCGCCCACGGCGCGTCGACCCTGCGGTCGGTCACGGTCGTCTCGAGCTCCTGGTGGTACGCCTCCGACGGCATCACGGCGCACCCGCCGCGACGCGCCATCACGCGCAGCTGCGCGAGCACGTCCTCGCCGGCGTGTGCGGGCGGCAGCTGCTCCCAGAACGAGAAGCCGCCGGCCTCCCGGAGCGCCGCGACGTCCCACAGCACGCACCCGCCGACCCAGGCGACCCTGTACAGGCGCTGCGTCTCGGGCGTGAGTCCGAGCCTGCGCTGGACGTGCCAGACGTTCGCCGCGTTGTGCAGTCGGTGGCGCTCCCACTCGCCCGAGCCCGGCCGCACGACCTCCGGCCGGACCGGGCCGTCCCACCATTCGACCGCCTCCTCGTCGGGACGCTCGTCGCCGACGTAGCCGAGCCCGATGAGCGCGGAACCGACGAACCCGCAGCCCTGTTGGCGGATCGTGCGCAGGAGCCTCGGGACGAGGTTCGGACCGAGGATGACGTCGTCGTCGATCGCGAGCGCGTACGGCGCGCGGGCCTGATCGAGCAGGAACTGCCGCTGCTCGGCCATTCCGCGGCGTGGCACGTGGCGCAGGATCTCGACCGAACTGCCGTGCGCCCTGAGCGCCCGGACGGCGGCACGAAGGACGCCGCTGACCTCCATCGCCGGCTCGGAACCCTGGTCGGAGACGACGATGCGCATCGGCGCCCAGTCCTGTCCGAGCAGCGAGGTCAGGGTGACCGCCAGCGCCGCCGGCCGGTCGCACGTCGGGATGAGCACGTCGAGCGCCGGC
>JAKAAV010000217.1 GCA_021802185.1 Chloroflexota bacterium
CAGCGCGGTCACGCGGGCCACCCGGGAGCCGGTCCGTCCTCCGGATCACCCACCGCAACCCACCCCGCGGACACGCCAGAGCGCGCCTCCGCCGCGCCAGACGTGAAACGGCGGCCCGGCACGTGCCGGGCCGCCGTCCCTCGGTCCGATCCAGAAAGGGAGGCCTACGCCTCCTCGCCGGTCTCGCCCCCATCGAGGCTCGGCACCGGCTCGGCCGACGCCGAGGGCCCCCGGTCGCCCGGGGCGGCTTCGGCGTCGCCCGGGGCGGCTTCGGCGTCGTCCGGCACGGCTCCTCCGTCCCCCTCGAGGAAGGGATTCGGCGCTTCGTCCGGCTCCTCGCCGTCACCGTCGCCGCGGCTCCAGCCTGCGAGGGAGAGCGGCTCCTCCTCGCGTTCCGGGGCCTCCTCCAGGAAGGGGTTGTACTCCTCCTGGCCGAAGGTCTCCGGCAGTTCCCCGCCGGCCAGCGCCTCGGCCGCCGCGCGCCGCTCGGCCTCGCGCCGTGCCGCCACGTTCGCCGGAGCGCCGCTCCCCGCCGGGATCAGCTTGCCGATGATGACGTTCTCCTTGAGACCGAGCAGCCGGTCCTTGGCGCCGTTGATCGCCGCCTCGGTCAGCACCCGCGTGGTCTCCTGGAACGACGCGGCCGCGAGGAAGGAGCTCGTGTTGAGGGACGCCTTGGTGACGCCGAGCAGAACGGTTTCCGCCGTCGACGGCTCGCCGCCCTCGGCGAGCACCTGGTTGTTCAGGTCCTCGAACTCGAAGCGGTCGATCAGCTCGAACGGCAGCTGCTCGCTGTCGCCTGGCTGGTCGATCCGGACCTTCCGGAGCATCTGCCGGACGATGATCTCGATGTGCTTGTCGTTGATCGTGACGCCCTGGCTCCGGTAGACCTTCTGGACTTCCTTGACCAGGTAGCGCTGCACGGCCTCGCGACCGCGAGTCTCGAGATACTCCTGCGGGTTGATCGGACCGTCCGTGATCGGGTCGCCCGCGCGGATCTCCTGGCCGTTCTCGACCAGGAGCTTCGCGGAGTGCGGAATGACGTACTCGCGCTCGACCACGTCCTCGGCCCGAACGACGAGCTGCCCGTCGTTGTGGACGACGAACCCTGCCACCGGGCTCGCGAGATCGTCGACCTGGCCGTCGCCGCGCTCCCCGCGCGCGAGAGCCTGCCCGGCCTGGACGGTGTCGCCGTCCGCGACCAGCAGCTCCTGCCCGCGCCCGAGCTTGAGCGGGGTATCGAAGCTCTCCCGGCTCGTGACCTTGACCTTCCGGCCGCCGTTCTCGAGCTGGAGGATCTCGACGATCCCGTCGATGTGGCTGATCTCCGCCTTGCCCTTGGGGACGCGGGCCTCGAACAGCTCCTCGACGCGCGGAAGGCCCGCGGTGATGTCCGCCTGCGCCACGCCGCCGGTGTGGAACGTCCGCATCGTCAGCTGCGTGCCGGGCTCGCCGATCGACTGCGCGGCGATGATGCCCACCGCCTCGCCGACGCCGACGAGACGACCCGTGGCGAGGTTGCGGCCGTAGCACGCGCGGCACACGCCGTAGCGCGACTGGCACGTGAGGGCCGACCGCACCTCGACGCCGTCGACCCTGAGATCCTCGATCCGGTTCGCGATGACCTCGGTGATCTCCTCGTTCCGGTCGACGAGCGTCTCCCCGTCGTGGACGACGGGCGCCGCCGCGAGGCGGCCCACGAGCCGCTTCGCATACGCGCCCTTCTCGTCTCCGACGATCTCGCGCGTCTCCTCGCGGGTGATCCAGGTCCCCTCGGAGGTGCCGCAGTCGTCGTCACGCGTGATGACGTCCTGCGCCACGTCGACCAGACGACGGGTGAGGTAGCCCGAGTCGGCCGTCCGGAGGGCGGTGTCCGCGAGGCCCTTGCGGGCGCCGTGGGTCGAGATGAAGTACTCGAGCACCGTCAGGCCCTCGCGGAACGAAGCGCGAATCGGCAGCTCGATGATGCGTCCCGACGGGTCCGCCATCAGGCCGCGCATGCCGGCCAGCTGGCTGATCTGCTGGACATTGCCTCGCGCGCCCGAGATGGCCATCATGTAGACCGGGTTGAACCGGTCCAGGCTGTTCATGAGCGCGGCCGTGACTTCCTTCTTGGCCCAGTCCCACACGTCGATGACGCGCTGGTAGCGCTCGTCGTCCGTGATGAGACCGCGGCGGAACTGCTGCTCGATCTTCTCAACGCGTGCCTCGGCCTCGTGCAGGATCTTCTCCTTGTCGCCCGGGACCTGGATGTCGGAGATGCCGATCGTCGTACCCGCGACCGTCGCATAGTGGAAGCCGAGTTCCTTGATGCCGTCCAGGACCTGCGCCGTCTGGGCCGTGCCGAACAGGCGGTAGGTCTCGGCCACAAGCGCCGAGAGTTCCTTGCGGCCGACAACGCGGTTCTGGTAGCCGAGCTCGGGCGGCAGCTTCTCGTTGAGGATCAGCCGGCCAAGCGTGGTCTCGATGCGCTTGCCATCTGGCATGCGCACCTGGATCTTGGCGTGCAGGCTCAGGAGTTTCTCCTGGTATGCCCGGAGGGCCTCATCGATGCCGGTCACGACCATACCCTCGCCCGCCGCGCCTTCGCGCTCGATGGTGAGGTAGTAGCACCCCAGCACCATGTCCTGCGTCGGCGTGACGACCGGCCGGCCGTCCTTGGGGTTCAGAATGTTGTGGACCGAGAGCATCAGGATCCGCGCCTCGGCCTGCGCCTCGGCGCTGAGCGGCACGTGCACGGCCATCTGGTCACCGTCGAAGTCGGCGTTGTAGGCGGTGCACACCAGCGGGTGGATCTTGATCGCGCGGCCCTCGACGAGGATCGGCTCGAACGCCTGGATGCCCAGGCGGTGCAGCGTCGGCGCGCGGTTGAGCAGCACGGGGTGCTCGCGGATGACGTCCTCGAGGACGTCCCAGACCTCGGTGCGCGCCCGCTCGACCATACGCTTCGCCGACTTGATGTTGTGGGCGAAGCCATCCTTGACGAGCCGCTTCATGACGAAGGGCTTGAAGAGCTCGAGTGCCATCTCCTTGGGCAGGCCGCACTGGTTCAGGTGCAGCGTCGGCCCGACGACGATCACGGAACGTCCGGAGTAGTCGACGCGCTTGCCGAGGAGGTTCTGGCGGAAGCGGCCCTGCTTCCCCTTGAGCATGTCGGAAAGGGACTTGAGCGGGCGGTTGCCGGGGCCCGTGACAGGGCGGCCACGCCGGCCGTTGTCGATCAGGGCGTCGACGGCCTCCTGCAGCATGCGCTTCTCGTTGCGCACGATGATGTCCGGCGCCCCGAGGTCGAGCAGCCGCTTGAGGCGGTTGTTGCGGTTGATCACCCGGCGGTACAGGTCGTTGAGGTCCGAGGTGGCGAAGCGGCCGCCGTCGAGCTGCACCATCGGGCGCAGGTCGGGCGGGATCACCGGGATGACGTCGAGCACCATCCACTCAGGGCGGTTGCCGCTCTGGCGGAAGGCCTCCACGACCTCGAGACGGCGGATCGCGCGGATGCGGCGCTGTCCCGAAGAGGACTGGAGTTCCTGGCGCAGCTCCTGGGCCATCTCCTCGAGATCCATCACCTCAAGGAGCTCCTTGACGGCCTCGGCGCCCATGCCCGCCCTGAAGCCCTGGCCGTACTTCTCGCGGTACTCGCGGTACTCGTTCTCGGTGAGGAGCTGCTTCTCCATGAGCGGCGTCGTGCCAGGGTCGATGACGATGTAGCTCGCGAAGTAGAGCACCTTCTCGAGTGCGCGCGGCGACATGTCGAGGATGAGCCCCATGCGCGACGGAATACCCTTGAAGTACCAGATGTGCGACACGGGGGCCGCGAGTTCGATGTGGCCCATGCGCTCACGGCGCACCTTGGCGCGGGTAACCTCCACACCGCAGCGGTCGCAGACGATGCCCTTGTAGCGCACGCGGCGGTACTTGCCGCAGTGGCACTCCCAGTCGCGCGTCGGTCCGAAGATCTTCTCGCAGAAGAGACCTTCGCGCTCCGGGCGCAAGGTGCGATAGTTGATCGTCTCGGGCTTCTTGACCTCGCCCTTCGACCATTCGCGGATCTGCTCCGGCGAAGCCAGGCCGATGCGCATCGAGTCGAAGTAGTTCACGTCGATCGTCCGCGTGACGCCAGGATTCATTCCTCGCCCTCCTCGCTGTCGCTCAGGACGGCCTCCTCCTCGAAGTCGCCTTCGAGTTCCTCCTCGATCGGACCGGGACCCTCGACGGACTCGACGTCCTCGACAAGGCTCGCGCCCGCCGCAGGCAGCGCGGGCTCGCCGCGCAGGTCGAGATCCAGGTCCCGCGCCGTCTCGACGATGTCGTCGTCGAACTCGCGGATCTCGATCTCCTGGTTCTCCTCGTTCATCACCTTGACGTCGAGGCCAAGGCTCTGCAGTTCCTTCATCAGCACCTTGAACGACTCCGGCACACCCGGCTCCGGCACGTTCTCGCCCTTGACGATCGCCTCGTAGGTGCGTACGCGCCCGACCACGTCGTCGGACTTCACCGTCAGCAGTTCCTGCAGGGTGTACGCGGCGCCGTAGGCCTCGAGCGCCCAGACCTCCATCTCGCCGAAGCGCTGGCCGCCGAACTGCGCCTTGCCGCCCAGCGGCTGCTGCG
>JAKAAV010000218.1 GCA_021802185.1 Chloroflexota bacterium
CAGCACACGTCGCTCACCGGCGGCACCCTGCCGTTCCCCGGCGGCGTCGCCGTCGCCTCGGACGGGACCGTCTACGCGGCAGGCGCCGCAGTCTCCGCCGACGGCTTCGTGGCTCGCCTCGCGAACCGCTGACCTTCGCTCATCACCGCTGCCCGAACGGCCGGCCCCCTCGCGCGGGACCGGCCGTTTCGTCGTGCACGGAGCACTGGGGAATCGCCGGCGCGTTCCACGCCGCGCGCGGGACAGGCCGAGATTCAGCCGCGTCGGAGTGGCGTCTCGTCGAGCGGCAACCGCGATCGCGCTCGAGTCGCGCGCGGGTCCGCTCGTGGTCATCCAGAGACCGTCACCCAGTGCCCGCTCACGCGGTCGGTCGCGTCCCGGGCTGCGTCACCTCGACCAGGGCCGCCTCGAGCTTCTGGACCTTCGCGAGCAGCTCGTTCATCGCGTCGTCCTGAACCTTCAGGTGGGCCTGGATCTGCTCGGCCTCGTGGAACGTGGCCTCGGCGTCCTTGTAGGTCAGGTCGGCGCGCTTGTCGCCGGCTCGTCCGATGATGTTCTGGCCGACCATGATGACCGACAGCATGACCAGCTGGATGAACGTCTGGCTCACCCACTGCACGGTGGTCAGGATGCCGCCGTTGATCGCGTCGGGCAGGACGACGAGCGCGAGGAGGGCGAACGCGTAGGCGCACCACATCGTCCCCACGATGGTGGTCAGCACGAGGGCGACCCGCCCGTTGAAGCCGACGTGCTCGTCCGTCGTCTTCGGGGGCGGGGTGCGCTTGCGCGCGGCGATGTGCGGGTGAGGGGTATGTTCGAACGCCACGGCCATGGTCGACTCCTCCACGACGTCGCTCCGATCCCGGCGCTGAGTGCGGCTCGGCTGCCTCGTTCCGAGTCCGGCCGTCCGCCGTGGAATGCTACGTGCCGGTCGCGCGGCACGACGATGCGATACGGCACGCCGCAAACCTGCAAGGCGACCGACCGCGGACAGGATCAGGAGGAGTCGCGGCTGCGAGAAGCGCCGTAAAGCGGCGTGGTGGAACGGCCCCTGCCGCCCGCGCGTTCGCGATCGAAGCTCCTCGGATCGCCTGTGGAGCGGCGCGCCCACGCCGTCCCCGGACGGTCGTGGCGGTTGTGTTCAGCGACGCCGCAGAACCCACCAAGCGATCAGCAGGATCGCGATCACGACGACGCCTATGACGAGCGCCTCGCGGCCGGAGAACGTGACGCCAAGAACGGTGACGGCATACAGCACGACTGCCTCCGGCCCTTGGGCCCTGCTCGCCTGGTTGCTGGACGTCGATGCTAGCGCTCCGTGAGCGCGAGGGCTGCAACGCATCAGCGCCCGATTGCGTGCCTTCCACGCCGGTTCCGCCCGCGTTCGCCATTCCGGTCGCCTGGGGTCCGCCCACACGCCACCGCCGACGGCGGCGCCCCCCTGCCTCCTCGCCAGTCTCGAAGTCGAGCGGCCGGTCATCGATCGCGACCGGGTCCCCGAGTGCCCTGGGAGCGAGTCCGGGGGCTGAATGGGACGGGCCCGTTGCCGAGGTGGGGACGCGCCGTTCGGCGCAGCGGCGGCGGGCGCGGCTGTCGACAAGGGGGGCTTCGATGGCGGACCCGACCGGATTCGAACCGGCGATCTCCAGCGTGACAGGCTGGCATGTTGGGCCGCTACACCACGGGTCCGTGCGGCGCGGCGGAGTCTAGCAGGTACGGCGCGCCGCCGCCGCCTGCCCTCCCCCGACCGGCGCCTATACTCCCGCCGATGCCCCCGATCGACCTGCGTTCCGATACCGTCACGCACCCCACGCACGCCATGCGCCGCGCGATGGCCGAGGCCGAGCTGGGAGACGACGTCTTCGGCGACGATCCGACCGTCAACGCGCTCGAGGCCCGTGCGGCGGAGATCACGGGCATGGAAGCGGGCCTGTTCGTGGCCTCGGGAACGATGGGCAACCTCGTCTCTCTCATCGCCCACGTCCCGCGGGGCGGCGAGATCATCGCGGAGGCCGAGTCGCACACGGTCATCGACGAGCAGGCGGGACACGCGGTGATCGTCGGCGCCTCGGCCCGCGGCATCCCGGCGCGGGCGGACGGGACGATGGATCCCGCCCTCGTCGCCGGGGCCTTCCGCGATCCACTCGACCTCCACGAGCCGCGCACGTCGCTGGTCGTGCTCGAGAACACGCACGCCCACTCGATGGGCCAGCCGCTGACGCCGGCGTACACCGAGGAGATCGCCGCGATCGCCCACGGTCGCGGCGTCCCGCTGCACGTGGACGGGGCGCGCCTCTTCAATGCCGCGATCGCCCTCGGGGTCAGCGCCGCGGAGCTGCTCGAACACGCCGACTCGGCGACGTTCTGCCTCTCGAAGGGCCTCGCGTGCCCGATCGGGTCGGTCGTCGTCGGGTCGGCCGGGTTCATCGCCAGGGCGCGCCGCGCCCGCAAGCTCGTCGGTGGCGGGATGCGCCAGGTCGGCGTGCCGGCTGCCGCCGGGCTGGTCGCGCTGAGCGACGGCCCCGACGGGATGATCGAGCGACTCGCAGAGGACCACGCGAACGCGCGGCGACTCGCGGAGGCGCTCGCGTCCATGCCCGGCATCGTCGGGCTCGATCCCGAGCGCGCGGCCACGAACTTCGTGATCTTCGGGGTCGAGCCGACCGACAGGGCGAGCGAGGCCGGCCGCGTGTCCCGGCGCGATCTTCGCGATCGATTCCTCGAGGAACTGCGCGCCGAAGGGGTCCTGATGGTGGAGTACGCGCACGACGCGATCCGGGCCGTGACGCACTACGGCGTGGACACCGAGGACGTGGACGCCGTCGTGCAGGCCTGCCGCCGGGCCCTCGTGGCATGCGGCGCGGCACCGGTGCCGGCGACGCCGGTCAACTGACGGGACGGGGAGCGGCACGAGCAGTCGGTCGACCGACGCGACCCACGATTCAGGAGGCCGCCGCGCCTGCGTGAGCGACGCCGCCGTGCCTGCGGGGCGCTCGGCGAGCGGCCCGGGACCGCGCGACGCGCGATCGCGGTGCACGTGCCATGCAGCACGGAACGGAGTGAGATGACGGCACCCTTCGATGCCCGCTTCTGGGAGCTCGTCGAGGACCACTTCCGGTATCTCGTCCGGTCCATGCCGGTCTTCGCCACGTTCGTCGGCATCCACTCCGAGGACCATCGCCTGGGTGACGGGTCGCGAGACGCGATGCTCGACCGCGTCGCGCACGAGCGTCGCCTGATCGCCGACCTCGAGGCGCTCGACCCGGCCGGCCTCTCCGAGGAGGTGCGGTTCGAGCGCGACCTCGCGCTGCACGTGTCGCGGCTCGACCTCTTCACGCTCGACGAGGAGCGCACGTGGGAGCGGCGGTCGTCGGCGCTCGAGGAGGTCGGGGACGCCGTGTTCTCGGTCTTCGCGCGGGATTTCGCGCCGCTGCCCGAGCGGCTCGACTCGATCACGTCCCGCCTCGAGGCCGTCCCGGCATGGCTGACCGAGCACCGGTCGCGGCTCGCGGATCGGCCGGTTCGCCTGTGGAGCGAGATCGACCTCGCGACGGGGTCCGAGATGCCGGAGCTGTTCGCGGAGGTGGTGGACGCCGGACGGCGCGCATGGCCCGAGGGGAGCCGGGCGGCACGGAGGCTCGACGGCGCGGTCGCGCGCGCGACGGACGCCGTCGAGTCGTACGGGGCGTGGCTGCGCGACCGGCTCGCGAACGCGACCGACGACTGGCCGCTGGGTCGTGACCGGTACGAGCACCTGGTCCGGCTGCGAGCCCTCGAGGGGCTGACGTCCGACGAGATCCTGGCGATCGGCGAGGACCAGCTCCGCGAGAACCGCGAGCTGCGCCGGCGGGCCGCGCTCGACGTGGACCGCGATGCCACCGAGGCCGAGGTCATCGATCGGATCAAGAACGACCACCCCGACACCTTCGAGGACGCGCTCGACGCGTACCGCGACGCGATGTTCCGTGCGCGACAGCACATCATCGACCACGACCTCGCGACCATCCCGCCGGGGGAGCGGCTGCACGTGCAGGCCACGCCGGAGTACCTCCGGAACGCGTCCGTCCCGTTCGCCGCGTACTTCGAGCCGCCCCGATTCGACCCGCAACCGGACGGGATCTACGTCGTGACGCCGTCCGTGGGCGATGACCCCGACGCGATGCGCGAGCACTACTTCGCGTCGATCAGCAACACGAGCGTGCACGAGGCGTACCCCGGGCACCATCTCCAGCTGTCGGCCGCGATCACGCACCCGAGCCTCGTCCGCGCGTTCGTCGACGCGCCCGAGTTCTGCGAGGGCTGGGGCATGTACAGCGAGCAGATGATGCGCGAGCACGGCTTCGACGACGACCCGCCGCACATGGTCGCCCTGTACACGGACGCGATCTGGCGTGCGTGCCGCGTGGTGCTCGACGTGCGCCTCCACCGCGGCGAGCTGACGGTCGACCAGGCGACCGACTTCCTGGTCGAACGGACCGGGTTCGAGCGGGCGAACGCGCAGGCGGAGGTGTTCCGGTACACCTACACGCCGACGTACCAGCTCAGCTACCTCGTCGGCAAGGTCCTGCTGCTCCGGCTGCGCGAGGACGAGCGCCGCCG
>JAKAAV010000219.1 GCA_021802185.1 Chloroflexota bacterium
CCCGCGAACGACTCCTCGACGACGAACACGGTGCGATGGCCACGGCGGCGGAGGACGTCGGCGATCCCGACGCAGTTGTTCGTCGGACCGAAGGCGCCCTCCGGAAAGAACACGATCGTGTGCCGCTCGCGGTCGTCCATGCCGTCCCCCACTCTCGTCGTGTCCCCCGCTCTCGTCGTCGCCCCGGTGGCTGCATGGTACGAGAGGACGCCGGAACAACGAGCCCGGTCACCGTGCGTGGGTGGCCGATGGGATCCGGTCGGGCTGCCCTCAGCCGACCAGCTGCGCGGCAAGCGCCTCCGGCTCCGTGACAGGCTGCCGGCACGCGAAATCGCGGCACACGAAGGCGGTCGGCCGGCCGCCCAACGCGAAGCGGCTCTGGAGCAGCTCGATCTGGCTGTGCTCCGGGTCAGCGGTGACCGCCACGACGCGGTGCGGGTGCAGTCCGTCGGTGGCGACGCGGACGAGCGCCCGCGTCGCAGGATCGCCCGGATCACCGACGATCGCGACCTCGGAGATCGGCGCGGAGGCCAGGTCCATCGCCGCGAGCCACGCCGCGAACGCCGCCGGGTACCGCTCGGCCAGCGGCGAGATGCGCGCGAGGGCTGCGTCGGCGACCGCGTGGTACCTCCCGTCGCCCGTCAGTGCGGCCAGCCGGAGCAGCACGGCGGTGATCGAGGCGCCGCCCGATGGCACCGCGCCGTCCTCCTCGGATCGCGGCCGGGCGACCAGCCGCTCGTGATCGTCCGGCGTGTCCCAGAAGCCGCCGGCCGGATCGGCGAAGTGGGCGAGCGCCGTCTCCGCGAGCTCGCGGACCGCGCCGAACCACCGCTCGTCGAACGTCGCGGCATACAGCGAGAGGAGCCCGTCTGCCAGCAGCGCGTGATCCTCGAGCACCGCGGCGCCGCTTCGACGGCCGTCCCGCCACGACCGCGTCAGGCGCCCGTCGCGGCGCAGCAGCCGGAGCACCGCGTCGGCCGTCCCGGCCGCGGTCCGCACGTCGTCCGGGCGATCGAGGGCGCGTCCGGCATCGGCAAATGCCGCGATCGCGAGCCCGTTCCAGCCCGCGAGCGCCTTGTCGTCGCGCGCCGGCTGGCTGCGCCCGTCTCGGGCGTGCCGCAGACGGACGACCGCCTCGTCGAGGCGTCGGCGGACTTCGTCGATGCTCATGCCGTGGCGTGCCGCGAGCGTCTCGTCGTCCGCGACGCGCCAGAGCACGCTGCGGCCGTCGAGGTCGCCCGCCTCGCTCGCCCCGAGGGCGTCGCACACGAGCCCCGCGTCTTCCCCGACAACCGCCTCGAGCTCGACCGGCGTCCACGTGTAGGTCGCCCCTTCGACGCCGTCGGTGTCCGCGTCCTGGCTCGCCGCGAAGAGCCCGTCCGGGGTGGTCATCTCGCGGCGCAGGTATTCGAGCGTTCGCTCGGCCACGCGGGCGTACGCGGCCTCGCCCGTGAGCTGCCACGCGTGCACGTACGCGCGCGCCAGCTGCGCGTTGTCGTAGAGCATCTTCTCGAAGTGCGGCACGTGCCAGCGCGCATCCGTGCTGTACCGGTGGAACCCGCCACCGACGTGGTCGTGAATCCCACCCTCGGCCATCGCCCGGAGGGCGCGTTCCGCGACCGCGAGCCCGCGCCGATCGTGCCCCGCCGCGGCACGCCCGAGCAGGAACTCGACGACGGGGACCTGCGGGAACTTCGGTGCCGTGCCCCAGCCGCCGTTCACCTGGTCCGCCGACTCGACCAGCGCGGCTTCGGCACGGCCGACGATGGCGCGGTCGACGATGGGATGGGCGAGCATGCCGGCTCCGCCGAGCGCGGTCACGGTCGTCGCCGGCGGGCTGTCTCCGGGGTCCGTCTCGTCGGGTTCCCCGGGCTCACCGGAGGCGCGGCCGGGGCGCGCGTCGCCCGCCGCCCGCAGCGCGTCCGTCAGCCGCCGGGCCAGGTCCTCGAGCTCCGACCGGCGATGCCGCCACGCGTCCTCGACGGCGGCGAGGACGTCGACGAATGCCGGCAGCCCGAAACCGCGCCGCGAGGGGAAGTACGTGCCGCCGTGGAAAGGCCGCCCATCCGGTGTCAGGAAGAGGCTCATCGGCCACCCGCCCTGCCCGGTCATCGCCTGCAGCGCGGCCATGTAGATCGCGTCGAGGTCGGGACGCTCCTCGCGATCGACCTTGATCGGCACGAACCACTCGTTCAGCCGCTCGGCGGTGGCGCGGTCCTCGAAGGACTCCCGCTCCATCACGTGGCACCAGTGGCATGCGGCATAGCCGATCGACAGGAAGATCGGCCGGTCCTCGACGCGCGCGCGCTCCAGCGCCTCCGGCCCCCATGGGTACCAGTCGACCGGGTTGTGCGCATGCTGCAGGAGGTACGGGCTCGTCTCGCCCGCCAGCCGGTTCGTGCCCATCGGTCGCATCGTAAGCCGAGCGACCCCGATCGGGTGTCCGCGGCTGCGGCCGGACGCGATGCCGGGACGTCAGTGGCGGGGCATCACCGGCAGGTCGACGAACATGACGAAGCTCTCGCCGCACCGCCGCCTCTGTCTCCTTCCCGAGCGGCTCGGACCGGCCGGACCGTGGCGCGGAACGGCGGGCGCGGGGAGGGGCACCGCGCCCGCCGACCGTCGGACCGTGCGTGTCTGCGAGTCTCGTACGTGCCACGACGCCGGCACGCGGATCACGCGACCGCGACCACCTCGCGCTCGGCGTCCTCGTCGGGCTCGGCTTCCGGAGCGGCACCCAGCGCTTCCGCCTGCGCCTCGAGCGCGTCCGCCGCCGACTCGACCGCGTAGTCCTTCTTCCGCCGGCCCGACAGCATCTCGACCGAGCTCGCGACGACCTCCGTCTTCCAGTGTCGGACCTTCTTGTCGTCCTCCCACTGGCGCGTCTGGATCCGGCCCTCGACCGCGACCAGCTGACCCTTCCCCAGGTACTGCGAGCAGATCTCCGCGAGCCGGTCCCACGTGACCACGTTGTGCTACTTCATCAAGGTTTATCATCACGTCATGCGTCAGCCCGTCGGCTATCTGCGCAAGTCCAAGGTCACGTCAGATCGGCATGTCTCATGGGACGTGCAGGAACAGGAGGTTCGAGCCCTCGCGTCGCGCAACGGGGACCGCGATCTCTTGCTCCTGTCGGACTGGTCGAAATCCGGCCGCGAGGCGAAGACGCGTCTGCGGACCGACTACGCCCGACTGCGGGCCATGCTGGGTGCGAGGGAAGTCTCCGCCCTGTACAGCTACAGCCTGTCGCGTCTCGCCCGCTCCACGCGCGAGCTGCTCGATCTCGCCGAGGCGTGCGCCGACGCACGCGTCCCGATCCGCTTGGCGAAGGAGGGCGAGCTCGACTTCGGGACCCCGCACGGCCGGCTCTACCTGACCGTCCTGGCCGCCGTGGCCACGTTCGAGGCTGACGTGACCGGCGAGCGCATGCGCGACGCCGTGCGGGCGCGGCGGGCACGTGGCGACAAGCTGGGCATCGCGCCGTACGGCTACCGGCTGACCGACGGACAGCTCATCCGCAACCCGAACGAGCCCCTCGAACCGATCGTTGACGCGTATCGCCAGGCCGGCTCCTGCTACGGCGCCGCCCGGCTCCTCAACGCGACCGGCTCGCGCACCCGGCGGGGAGCCGCCTGGACCAGCAAGGTCATCGGCGACATCCTCGAACGCGAGGGCGTGGCTTACAACCATCGGCCTCGTCCGGGCGCGAAGGCCGCCGCCGACTGGATGTTCTTCCGGCTGCTCATCTGCCCCTGCGGCAACGTCATGACCGCGATGGACAAGCGCGGTCCCCGGTACACCTGTTATCGGGCCCGCCACGTCCCCGACCATCCGCGGCCCTTCGGGATCCGCGAGACGAAACTGCTCCCCGCCATCATGGCCGAGGCCGCCCGCCTGCGCGTGCCCGACCGGGTGACCGTCAGCGAGGCCGACGCCGCACGTCGCGAGGCGTTCGCGTCCCGGCGCATGCGGGTCCTCGACATGTACGAGGGCGGCCTCATCGACAAGGCTGACCGCGATGCTCGGCTGTACGCCATCGCCGACGGACTGGAGCGCCTCGACGCCGAAACGCACCTCACCGAGGTCCCCCCCGCCATCGACTGGACCTGGCCGCCCGCCCAGATCAACGCAGTGCTGCGGGCGCTCTGGGAGCGCGTCGAGCTCGGGCCGAACCTCCTGCCCGCCCGGTTTATCTGGAGGGTGCCCGAGTGGCGAACGCCAGATCCGTGAGGAGTACGCTGCCCGGCGCAGAGGGCCCCGACACACATGGCTTTCGAGGATCGTCGCCGCGATGCCCGCCTACGCCCCCGTCGCCTACCGCCCCTTTGAGCCGCTGGATCCACGACGGTGGCCACTGCCGTCGTGGCGCCGCCGGTTCCTGTGCCCGAATGCGGAGTGTGAGGCGCAGAGGCATGAGTTCGACCGGGGGCCGGTCGTGCTGGGGCGCCAGACGGTCCGCGCCGTCTACGAATTCCGGCCGGACTCCGGCCACGTGATCGCTGGCTACCGCCTCGACCGGGTCGAGTTCGCCCGCGAGCTGGTCCCCCTGGCCGATCTGCCGGATGGGACGCTGAGCATCGGTGTCCCCGAAA
>JAKAAV010000220.1 GCA_021802185.1 Chloroflexota bacterium
CCACGCCGCCGGCCACGACCGGCACGCCGCCGGCCACGACCGGCATGCCGGCCATTCGGTGGCGATGTTCCGCGACAAGTTCTGGCTGAGCCTGATCCTCACGATCCCCGTCGTGGCGTGGAGTCGCGACCCACAGCACTGGCTCGGCTACGCGGCTCCCGCCATCCCGGGATCGCCGCTCATCCCGCCCGTCCTCGGCACGATCGTCTTCCTCTACGGCGGCCTGGTCTTCCTGCGCGGCGCGCGGGGCGAGCTCGCCGACCGGCAGCCCGGGATGATGACGCTCATCTCGCTCGCGATCGTGGTCGCCTTTCTCACCAGCTGGGCCGGCACGCTCGGGCTCTTCGACATCGAGATCTGGTGGGAGCTTTCGACGCTGATCGTCATCATGCTGCTCGGCCACTGGCTGGAGATGCGCTCGATCGCCCAGGCCCGGGGCGCGCTCGCGGCGCTGGCGGAGCTCCTCCCCGACACCGCCGAGCGGGTCACCGAGGGTGGCACCGAGACGGTCCCGCTCGACGCGCTCGCGGTGGGCGACGTCGTGCTCGTGCGGCCAGGCTCGCGGGTGCCGGCCGACGGGGTCGTGGCGGAGGGCACCGCCGACGTCGACGAGTCGATGATCACGGGCGAATCGCGGCCGGTTGCGAAGGAGCCGGGGGCGAAGGTGGTGGCGGGCACCGTCGCGGCCGGCAGCAGCCTGCGGGTCCGGATCACCGCGGTGGGAGAAGAGACAGCGCTCTCGGGAATCATGCGGATGGTCGCGGCCGCCCAGGCGTCGGCGTCGCGTGCCCAAGCGCTCGCCGATCGCGCCGCCGCGATCCTGTTCTACGTTGCGGTGGCTGCGGGGGCGGTCACGTTCGCCTTCTGGTGGCTCGACGGGGACCGGGCCGGCGCGCTCACCCGCATGGCGACCGTGCTCGTCATTGCCTGCCCTCACGCCCTGGGGCTCGCGATCCCGCTGGTCATCGCGATCAGCACGTCGCTCGGCGCCCGGCACGGGCTGCTGGTGAAGAACCGCATCGCGCTCGAGCGAGCGCGCGAGCTCGACGTCGTCATCTTCGACAAGACCGGGACCCTCACGAAGGGGACGCCGGTCCTCTCCGCGGTCACCGGAGCAGACGAGGCCGAGGTGCTCCGCCTGGCCGCCGCGGTGGAAGCAGACTCCGAGCACCCACTCGGTCGGGCGATCGTCGAGGGGGCCCGGACGCGCGGTCTCGAGCCGGCCTCGGCCACGCGGTTCGAGGCACTGCCCGGCCGCGGCGCGCGGGCCACCGTGGACGGCCGGGACGTGGCGGTGGGTGGCCCGCGGTTGCTCGAGGAGCTGGGTCTCGCCGCCGAGCCGTCCAGCGAGGCCTGGTCGCGCGAAGGACGGACGGTGCTGCACGTGGTGGCCGACGGGAACGTCGTGGGCGCGGTCTCGGTCGAGGACGAGATCCGGCCCGAGTCGGCCGAGGCGATCGGACGCCTCCATGGACTCGGGCTGAAAGTCGCCATGATCACGGGCGACGCGCAGGCGGTGGCCGACTCGGTCGCTCGGCGGCTCGGCATCGACGAAGTCGCGGCCCAGGTGCTGCCGGCGGACAAGGCGGCGGCGGTACGGCGCTTCCAGGCCGGCGGGCGCAGGGTCGCGATGGTGGGCGACGGCGTCAACGATGCGCCGGCCCTCGCCACGGCGGACGTCGGCATCGCGATCGGCGCCGGCACCGACGTGGCGGTCGAATCCGCTGGCATCGTCCTCGTCCGGAGCGATCCGCGCGACGTCGTCGGGGTCATCGAGCTATCGCGGGCGACCTACAGCAAGATGATCCAGAACCTCGTCTGGGCCACCGGCTACAACCTGGTGGCCATCCCGGTCGCGGCAGGGATCCTCGTGCCATGGGGACTGGACCTGCCGATGGCGGTCGGGGCCGTCGCGATGAGTGCCTCGACGATCATCGTGGCCGCGAACGCCCAGCTCCTGCGCCGTCTCAGGCTGGGGGAGGAGGCGGCGGCCGGTCGACCGTTGTCGCGGCTCGCGTGAGCGGGTCGCGTCAGCCAGTCCGTCGCTGCCCGACCGCTCCTGACGCTTCTCACCGTTGGATCGGCCCGCGGCGACAGGCGCGCCGTCCGGGGCGGACGGTCTGCTCCCCGAGCTATGCGATCGGGGTGCCGGTCCCCCCGGTGCACTCCCCGTTCGGCTCTCCGCCCTGTGCGCCCCCCTGGTAGTGCGCGACGAACGCCGCGAGACGCGGATCGCCGGGGCTCGAGAGCTGCAGCTGCGCGCCCCACGCGGAGGCCACGATCGGTGACGGGATCCCCGCGTACGGACTCAGGATGAGGTATCGCTGCGCACCGTCGTAGTGGGTCTCCACGAACTGCCTCAGTTGCGACAGCGCAGTCGCCGGCAGGTCGGGTCGGTACGTGATCCAGACCGCGCCGTGCTCGAGCGAGTGCACCGCGTTCACGTTCGGCACGGGGTCGCCGTAGACGCCGCAGTTCTGCCAGACGGCGTTGTGGGCACCTCCTGCGGGAGGCGTGCGGTCGTACTGGACGTTGCCCGTGACGTGCTGATGGCTGGACTCGTCGAACACGGCCGTGCCGGTGGGCACCGACCTGCCGTTCGCGCCAGAACCGGCCGCGATCCCGAGCGCGGCAACCGCGCCGACCCCAAGGACCAGCACGATGAGCGCGATCGCGACGCCGAGGACGGCAACCGTGCGCCTGCTCGGGCGGCCGTCCCAGCGCGGGCCATTCGTCCCCGCCATCCGTGCCTCACGGCGATGGTCCTCTCGCGCCTTCTTTCCCACACCCTCTCCTACTGCAGCCGTGCCCCGACGATCGGATCCACAGGTGAGAGCAGGATGAGAGGAGGCTGTGCGCCTCCTGAGAGCCAACGTCGGCCGGCGGCGAGGGACGGCAACTGCGATGTCCCGAGCCTCCCGGTCCGCGCAACCCCGACCTCACGCAGAATGAGCCCTTCCTGGGGTGTCAACGTCGCCCCATCCTCCGTGATGGCGCGACCCGAGAGCACAGCGACGCCAGGATGCGCGTTCGTCCGGTCGCTCGCGTTCGACCGCTCGCCCCGGGCGCGTCCCGCGCCGTCGTCGCGGTGAGGTAGGGTGGGCGTCATGACGGGTTCCGCTTCCGCCATCTGCATCTTCTGCGGCCACCGCATCCAGCCGGGCGAGGCGAGCGTGGGTCGTGGCGAGACGGCCGCACACGCTGCCTGTGCGGATGCCGCGTTCGCCGACGAGGGCCGGTGGGAGCGCATCGCGGGTGGCCTCGGCGACTCCGGGCCCGCCGTCGAGCCGGCGGCTCCGAAGGGTGTGTCCGGCGCCGGATCCGGGCGTGCCGGATGCGCGCTGTCGGCGATCGGGATGCTGGCGTTGGTCGCTGCTGCGGTGTCGTTTGGCGTCGCCGGCTCCGCGGGCCTCGACGTCCCGCTGAACCGCCACCCCTACGGATAGGGCCGCATCGGTCCGGCAGGGTGCCGGACGGCCCATCCCGGACGGGACGTCAGGTGCGACCATCCAGTCGTCCCTGCCATGACGTCCCATCGTTCGCATCGTCCGGTCACCCCTCCATCCGTGTCGCTCCTCGCAGGTGAACGCCGCGCGTCCGCGGACCCTGGTGAGCGACGCGCCGCGTCGCGCGACCGCGCGGGGACTGGGGCGGACGGGGGCAGGCGAGCGACCACCGGCGTGCTCCTCATGGCGTATGGCGGCCCGGAGCGCCTCGAGGACGTCGAGTCCTACTACACCGACATCCGGCGAGGCAGTCCGCCGCCTCCCGACCTGCTGGCCGAGCTGCTCGACCGCTACCGTGCGATCGGCGGCGGTTCGCCGCTCTCCGCCATCGTCGAGCGCCAGCGCGCAGGGCTCGAGCGCGAGCTGGCGCGGCGTGGGAGTGCGTCGCGCGGAAGTGCGCCGGGCGCGAGCTCGTCGCGCGCGAGTCCGGTGATGGTCCGCGCGGGGATGCGGCACACGGCTCCGCGGATCGGGGCGGTGGTCGGGGCCATGGCGCACGAGGGCGTCGAGGAGATCGTCGCAATGGCGCTGACCCCGCAGCGCTCCGCGGCGCTCGTCGGGTACGCCGACGCGGTCCGGTTGGCGCTGCAACCTCTCGGCCCGGTCGCGCCCGTCGTCCGGTTCGTCGAGTCCTGGCACGACGAGCCGCGCCTGATCGAGGCGCTGTCCGCGGCCACACTCGAGGCGCTGGTCAGGGTCCGGCCGGGCGCGCGGTTGCAGGTGCTGTTCACGGCGCACAGCCTGCCCGAGCGCCTCGGCGCCGAGGCGCTCGCGTACCGCAGCGAGGTCGAGCGGACGGCCGAGCTCGTCGCGGCCCGCGCCGGGATCCGTGGGTACGGCGTCGCCCTGCAGAGCGCGGGCCGGACCGGCGAGGCGTGGCTCGGGCCGGAGCTCAGGTCCGAGATCCGGCGGCTCGCGGCCGACGGGATCGAGGCGTTCGTGATCTGCCCGGTCGGCTTCGTGTCCGACCACCTGGAGGTGCTGTATGACATCGACATCGATGCGCGGGCCGTCGCGCGCGACGCCGGGGCGACGCTGGTGCGGGCCCGCTCGATGAACGACGACCCCGTGTTCGTTGCGGCGCT
>JAKAAV010000221.1 GCA_021802185.1 Chloroflexota bacterium
CTCTGGCCGCTCGTCATCGTGGGCATCGGGGTCGGCATCCTGCTGCGACGGACGCCCGCGGCGTTCGCCGGCGGCCTCGTCGTCGCGGCGACGTTCGGCCTCGTCTTCGGCGGGCTGCTCGCGGCCGGGCCACAGCTCGTCGCCGTGACCGGCTGCGGCAACCCGAATGCGGGAGCCGGTTCGGGCGCCGTCACCAGCAACGCGAGCGGGACGTTCGGGAGCAGCGCCACGTCGCGGATCCAGATGGACTGCGGCGTCCTGACGCTCGCCACGCAGGCGGGGTCGGGCTGGACGTTCCGCGGCGCGGACCCGCAGGATGGTCGAGCGATCGTCGAGCAGTCGAACGGCTCGCTCCAGATCACCGCGCCGTCAGCGTCGGCCGCGTTCTGGGACCCCGCCGGCGCCCACGACCGGAGCTGGACCGTATCGCTGCCGACCGCCTCGAGCGTCGATCTGACCGTCGGCGTGAACGCGGGCTCCGGGTCGATCGACCTCAACGGGGCGAACCTCAGCGCCTTCGACGCCCAGATCAACGCCGCACACGTGACCGTCGACCTCTCCGGCGCGAACGCCCCGCAGCTCCGGCTGAACGTCAACGCCGGGTCCGCGCGGCTCCGCCTGCCGTCCTCGAGCACGGCCGGGTCGGTGTCGGTCAACGCCGGCTCCCTCGACCTCTGCGCGCCCGCGTCGACCGCGCTCCGGATCACGGTCACCGGCGCTCTCGCCTCGACCGACTTCGGGCCCTCGGGGCTCGAGCACAATGGCGACACGTGGACGAGCCGGGACTATGCGACCGCGACGAACCGGGCCGACCTTCGGCTCGACGCGAACCTCGCCTCGGTCAACCTCAATCCGGCAGGGGGATGCCAGTGAACGACCGCCTCTACCGGTCCGCCACGGACCGGGTGTTCTCCGGCCTCTGCGGAGGCATGGCCGAGCACTTCGACCTCGACTCATCGCTCGTCCGGCTGGCGTGGGTCGTCCTCGACGTGCTCACGGGCATCTTCCCGCTGCTGGTCGTCTACGTGATCATGGCCATGGTGGTCCCCGAGGAACCGCCGGAGGGAGCGCCGCCCTGGCAGGGCTGGGGCCCGCTATGGGGCGCCGGGACACCGGGTGCGCCCGGATCGGCCGCGCCGGGATGGGGTCCGGCGGGGACCGCGCCGAACGCCGGGAGCGGCGCAGGCGCGTGGGCGGCGGGCCCTGCAACCGACGCGGCCGGCGGTGCCGGCACGACCGGCGACGAGACGACCGCCGACGCGTCCGGCGCGACGACCGGGGCCGGCGCGGCCGCACCCACGACGGGCACGGCGACCGCGGGCGCGGATGCCGGCCAGAGTCAGGCGTCAGGCACGTGGGGTGGCTGGGGCGCGCCCCCGCCCCCGGCCGCGGACTGGCGCGCCACGCGGGCGTACTGGCGCGACCAGCGCCGGGCGCAGCGGGCGTACTGGCGAAGCCAGCGACGGGGCGGAGATGGGAGCGCGGCCGGCCTCGTGTTCGGCGTGATCCTCGTCGTCGTCGGCGGCCTGTTCCTGCTGCATGAAGCGGCCCCGTCGTTCGACACGTCGCTGATCTGGCCCGCGATCCTCATCGTGTTCGGGGCGGCGCTCCTCGCAGGGGCGTTCCGCCGCTGACGAAGGCCCGTCGGCCCGGCTACATCGACCGCTCGAGGATCTCGACGAGCTCCTCCGGCGACAGGCGCACGGGATTCGCCTGCATGCTGCTCGCGCCGGCTGCCGCTGCGACGAGGTCCGGCACGTCGGACGTGCCGACGCCGTACGCGGCGAGCCGGGGCACGCCGAGCGCGTCGACGAGATCGACCAGCCAGGGCACGAGATCGCGCGGCGTGGCCGACGGCCTGCGCAGAAGGATCCGCGCCGCCTGGTCGTAGCGAGCCAGTCCCGCGTGCGCGGCGGCGTCGCCCGATGCCGCGTGACGGTCGAGAGCCGAGACGTTGACCGAGACCACGACCGGGAGCAACCGGCCGCAGACGGCCCCGTGCGGCGCATCGAAGCGACCGCCGATGGGCGCGGCGAAGCCGTGCGCCGCCCCGAGGCCGGCGTTGGCGAGCGCGAGCCCGCCGAGCAGCGCCGCCAGCGACATGTCCTCCCGCGCTGCGGGCGCGGCCCTCCCGGTCGCCGCCGCCTCGAACGCCGCGCGGAGCGACTGTCCGACCCGCGCCATCCCCTCCCGGCAGAACCCGTCGGCCAGGGGATTCGCACGCGACGACGTGAACGGCTCGACGAGCTGCGTCAGCGCGTCGAGGCCGGAGCTGGCGGTCGTGTCGGGCGGCAGCGACGCGGTGAGCTCGGGGTCGACGAGCGCGACGCGTGCCAGCATCGACGGGCTTCGGAGGCTCACCTTGACGCGGTGCTCCGGCGAGGCCAGCACGGCGTTCCGCGTGACCTCGCTGCCCGTTCCAGCCGTCGTCGGGATCGCGATCCACGGGATCGACGCGCGCTCGAGGGGCTTCCCGGCGCCGATGACCTCGAGGTGCTCGAGCAGATCGCCGCCTGCGCCGAGCATGGCCGCGATCGCCTTCGCGGCGTCGATCGCGCTGCCGCCCCCGAACCCGATCACGGCGTCCGCCCCGGCGCCCCGAGCCGCCTCCACCCCGCGTTCGACGAGGTCGATCGTGGGCTCGCGGTGGACGCCGAACCTCCGGTGGGCGACGCCCGCCGCCTCGAGCGGCGCGAGGAGCGGGGCGAGCCTGTCGGGCGAGGCCCCCGTCACGATCAACATGCGGTGGCCGAGCCCGGCGGCAATGGCTCCCGCCTCCCGGATCCTGCCGGGGCCGAACACGATGCGCGTCGCCGTCGCGAACTCGAACTGCATCGATGCCTCCGCCGTCAGCGTAGCGCCGGCGAGAAACGCGCGGTCCCCCGCAAATGACGGCACGGAGCCCGGACACCGGCCTCCGGCGGCGTCCCGCTACAGCCGGATCACCACGCCCTCGTTCGGCGCCAGATCGAGCGGGCCGAGGGACACGCGGCCGCCCGAGGCGCGGTCGGCGTTGGTCGACAACTCGACCGAACCCGCCGCGGGCAGGCCGTGCGCGGGGGCGTCGAGCGCGGCCGCCCGGTCGGCGAAGTTCAGCGCGACGAGCAATCGTTCCCCGTCCGCCTCCCGCAGGTACGCGAACACGTCAGGATCCTGCCCGACGGCCCGGTACGCGCCCTCGAGCAGCGGACGCGACGCCTTCCGGTACCACGTGATCCGCCGGTACAGCGACAGCAGCGACCGGGGATCGTCGCGCTCGGCCGCCACGTTCACCGTTGCCGCCTCCGCGCCGATCGGCAGCCACGGATCGCCCGTCGTGAAGCCCGCGCCCGGTCCGGCCCCCCACTGCATCGGGGTCCGCTCCGGATCGCGCCCGTCGACGTCGAGGATGCGTTCCGGCGGCACCTGCCCATCCGCCTGCCCGATCTCCTCGCCGTAGTACAGAAACGGCGTCCCGCGCAGCGTGAGCAGCAGCATCGCCGCCACGCGCATACGGCGCATGCCGCGGACGACGTCCGCGGGCGACGGATCGGGGATGCCCGCCTCCACCCACGTGGGCGATGCGATCTCGCGGTCGCTCTCGTAGCGCGAGCGCGCCCGCGTCACGTCGTGGTTCGACAGCGTGTACACCGGCCACGCGCCGTCCGGCAGCACGCGCTCGTAGTCCTCGACGGCGTCCCGGAACGCGTCTGCACGCCACGGCTGCCGGAGGAACGAGAAGTTGAAGACGAGGTTGAGCTCGTCGAGACGCTCGCCGAAGTAGCGCACGAGCCGCTCAGGGTCGTAGACCGCGACCTCGCCGATCGCCATCCGGTCGTCGTACTCGTCGAACAGCTGTCGGAACTCGCGCAGGATCGCGTGGACCTCGGGCCAGTCCTCGTCCCGTCTCGGCGACGGCAGCGTCCCGCCCTCGTACAGCTCCGGCGGGTTGTCGAGCAGCTCGGGGTCGCGCGCCATCTTGTGCGCCACGTCGATCCGGAACCCGTCCACTCCCCGGTCGAGCCAGAACCGCAGAACACCGTGCATCGCCGCGCGGACCTCCGGGTTCCACCAGTTGAGGTCGGGCTGTTCGCGCGCGAACGAGTGCAGGTAGTACTGGCCGGTCGCCGGCTCGAAGGTCCACGCGGAACCGACCGCCGGGAAGTAGCTGCGCCAGTTGTTGGGCGGCGAGCCGTCCGGCTTCGGGTCGGCCCAGACGTACCAGTCGCGATGGGGGTCCTCGCGGCTCGAGCGGGACGCGACGAACCAGGGGTGCCGGTCGGAGGTGTGGTTGGGGACGAAGTCGACGAGGACGCGGATGCCGCGCGCGTGCGCCTCGCGCAGGAGATCGTCGAAGTCGGCGAGGGTCCCGTAGTCGGGGTGGACGTCCGTGTAGTCCGAGACGTCGTAGCCGAAGTCGGCCATCGGCGAGGGGTAGAACGGCGACAACCAGATCGCGTCGATCCCGAGGCACCCCGGGGTGCCGTCGTTCAGGTGGTCGAGCCGGCTCGCGATTCCGCGCAGGTCGCCGATCCCGTCCCCGTTCGAGTCCTGGAAGCTCCTCGGGTAGATCTGGTACACCACGCCGTGCCGCCACC
>JAKAAV010000222.1 GCA_021802185.1 Chloroflexota bacterium
GACGAACGCGGGACGGCCGTGGCGCTTCACGCGCCGGCGACCGTGACCGGAGCGGCCGCCGCGGCGGCCCGGTACCTCGCGCAACCGCGGCACGTCGCGCTGCGCGTGCCGCTGCCCGGTGCGGGTGCCATCGCCCTCCTGGGGCCGCAGCCCCCGAGCGACCTCGACCGCGCCGTCGCGGAGCGCGTCGCGCCGCTGATCGCGCTCGAGCTCGGGCGATCCTCGGCGAGCCCCGGGCGAGGCGTCCCCGCGCGAGGGGAGGGGCTGCCGGAGGACGGGCCGCCGTGGGCGGTGATCGTCGGCCGGCAGGTCGGCGCGGCGTCCGACGGCGTCGCGACTCCGACCCGCGAGGAACGTGAGCGCATCCGGGAGCGACTGGCAACGCTGGCGCCCGCCCGACGCCTCGCGCTGCGCGGCGACGTGACGAGCCGGGAATACCGGCTGGTGGCCGCGCTCGACGCAGATGATCCTCGCGGCGTCGCGATCGCCGGGCGCGTGGCCGCGACGATCGGGAGGCCCGCGGCGCTGTCGCGCCCGTTCTCGGCGGCCGAGGAGCGGTCCGCCGCTGAGGCGGAGGCGCGCGCCACGCTGGAGGCGGTGGAGGCGCTGGGGGCCGAGGGATGGACGGCGCCGCCCGGTCCCCGGCCGTCGCCCGGTTCGCCGCCGCCACAGGGCGCAGTCGTCGTCGCCGAGCGCCTCCCCGCCTACCGACTGCTGGGCGAACTGCACAACCTCCCGAACGGGCTCCGGCTCGCGCGCGCGCTCCTCGCCCCGCTCCTCTCGGGTTCGCCGGCCGCGCAGTCGCGCGACCTCGAGACGCTGCGCGCCGTGCTGGCGCACCCGGGCGCCGCCGCGGCGGCCGATGCGCTCGGCGTTCACCGCAACACGCTCCTCTATCGCGTGGGCCGGATCGAGCGGCGCACGGGCTGGCGGTTCGACGACCCGGAGCTCCGGCTCGCCCTGTCGGTGGCGGTCAGAATTGTGCAGAACGCCGAATCGTCCGCCTGAAATTGCCCTCCAGATCCGGCCGGTGGGCCGGCTGCCTCGGCTAGACTGTCGGCTACTTGTGCAGCAGGCCCAAGCGTGCGACCGAGACTTCCGTGCAGCGGAGGAGCAGGAGACCAATGACGATCGAGGTTCAGAGCGAGGATCCCAAGGCGGTCATCGCGGCGGCGCAGGAGCACGGCATCCGGTTCGTCCAGCTGCAGTTCTCCGACATCATCGGATCGGTGAAGAGCATCGCGATCCCGCTCCACCAGCTGGAGGCGTCCCTCGAGCACGGAACGTGGTTCGACGGCAGCTCGATCGAGGGGTTCACCCGGATCGCGGAGAGCGACCAGTACCTGAAGCCGGACCTGAGCACGTTCGCGGAGATCCCGTGGCAGACGGGCCACGGCGACCCGGGACCGCTCGGCGGACGCGGCACCGCCCGCCTGATCTGCGACGTCTACACGCCCAAGGGTGAGCCGTTCGTCGGGGATCCCAGGTACGTCCTGAAGCGGCAGCTCGCGCGTGCCGAGAAGCTCGGCTACCGGATGAACACCGGACCCGAGCTCGAGTTCTTCCTGTTCCGGCGCGACGAGCAGGGCGCCATCCAGCCGCTCCCCCACGACCAGGCCGGGTACTTCGACCTCAGCACCGACCTCGCGCAGGACGTGCGGCAGGACATGGTGAACGCGCTCGAGGCGTTCGGGATCCGGGTCGAGGCGGCGCACCACGAGGTGGCGCCGGGCCAGCACGAGATCGACTTCGAGTACTCCGACGCGCTGAAGACGGCCGACAACGCCGTGACCTTCCGATTCACGCTGAAGGCGGTCGCGCAGATGCACGGCCTGTACGCGACGTTCATGCCCAAGCCGATCTTCGGCATCAACGGCTCGGGCATGCACACGCACCAGAGCCTGTACGACCTCGGCGCGGGCCGGAACGCCTTCGCCGACCCGTCGAACAAGTACGGGCTGTCCGACCTCGCGCGGTCGTACATGGCCGGCATCCTCGCGCACGCCCGCGGGATGATCGCGGTCCTGGCCCCCCTCGTGAACTCGTACAAGCGGCTCGTTCCGGGGTACGAGGCGCCGACATACCTGACCTGGGGGCGGGTCAATCGCTCGGCGCTCATCCGCGTGCCGATGGTGTCGCCGGGGCGGAGCATCGAGGCGACGCGCGTCGAGCTGCGCTGCCCCGACCCGTCGGCCAACCCGTACCTGGCGTTCTCGGCCATGCTCGCGGCCGGCCTCGACGGCATCGAGAAGGGCATGGAGCTGGCAGACCCCGTCGAGGAGAGCCTCTACGAGATGGACGCTGCCCGCATCGCGGAGCGCGGGATCCGGCAGCTGCCGGGGACGCTCGGAGAGGCGATCGACGAGCTCGAGGCGGATCCGGTGATCTGCGACGCGCTCGGCGACCACGTGCTCAGCCACTTCGTCGAAGCGAAGCGCGCGGAGTGGGACGAGTACCGGGGCCAGGTCACGTCCTGGGAGCTGGACCGCTACCTCGAGCAGTTCTGACCGAGGGGTCCTTGTCGGAGTTGCGGGCGGCTTCTGCGTCGCGCGCCCGCGTCATGCCGAAGGTCTACGCGAACCGACCCCGGTAGCGCGTGGGGAGCAGCGCCGCGATCCGGCGCATGAGGTCGTCGCTCGCCGCGTCGAGGGCGGCGTGGCGCGTGCCCGCCGCCGCGGCCGCGACGGCCGACATGAGGTACGGCTCGCCGAACCGGATGTGCACGACCTTCCCGGGGCGCGGCAACAGCTTGCCGACCGGCCACAGGTCCTCGGTGCCCCACAGCGCCGCCGGGACCACCTCCGCGCCACTCCGCAGGGCGAGGAGCGCGACGCCCGGCTTCGGCTCGCCGAGTTCGCCCGTCCGGCTTCGCGTGCCCTCTGGCGCGAGGCCGAGCCAGTCGCCGCGGGCCAGCACGTCGGTCGCCATTCGATAGGCCTCGCGATCGGGTCGCCCGCGTTTGACGGCGAACCCGCCGTAGTCGCGCAGCAGGGTGCCGAAGACCGGGATCGCCACTGCCTCGGCCTTGGCCATGTGCCGCACGCGACGGCCGGTCGCCTGATGGATCGCGATCGCGAGCAGTATCGGGTCGGCCCACGACAGGTGGTTCGACGCGAGGATGATGCCCGGCCGGTCGGGCAGCAGGTCCGCGCCGTCGACCAGGACCCGGACCTGGCCGACCTTCAGGAGGACGCGGACGGCTCCGTTCACCAGCCGGAAGGTCGGCGTGACCGGAGGAGGCGGTGTCGGCGGCGCGAGGCGCGGGGCGAGCGGTTGCGGCGAGGTCGCGCCCTCGCTGCCGGCCGCCTCGAGGTCTGCGGCCGCCGGACCGGCGCCCGGCGCGGGATCGCCACTCACCCTTCGGCCTGCTTGCTGCCCATCAGCTCGCCGCCGTCGACCCCGATGGTGTTGCCGGTCATCCAGTAGAGCCGCGGCGATGCCAGCGCGACGATGGCCTGCGCGACGTCCTCCGGCGTGGTCAGGCGTCCGGACGGGTTCCGCTCCCGCGCATACTCGAAGAGTTCCTCGTGCCCCGGGATCGCCCGCGACGCGCGCGTGTCGGCGACGCCGGCCCGGATCGCGTTGACCGTGATCCGGTGCGGAATCAGCTCGAGCGCGAGCTGACGGCAGTGCGACTCGAGGGCCGCCTTCGCCGCGCTGACCGGCCCGTACGTCGGGACCACCTTCACCGCTCCCTCGCTCGTCATCGCGAAGACGCGGCTCCCCGGTCCGAAGAGTCCGGCGTGGAAGAGATCGCGGACCCAGTAGACCATCGAGTGCGCCATGACGTCGGCCGTCATCTCGAGTTGCCGCTGCGAGACTTCCTTCCGGCCCGGATCCGTCGAGATGTACGAGAGCGTCGTGCCGAACGCGAGCGAGTGCAGGAACACCGCGATGAAGGGATCCGCGCCCGCTTCGCGGCGTTCCGCGAACCGTCGTCCGATGTCCTCGACGACCGCGTGACGCTTCGTCTCGTCGGCCGCATTGACGTTGTGGAACACGACCTGGACGCCCGTCTCCTCGATCGTCCGGCGGACGTCGTCCGCGGCGGCCGCGCTGCCGCGCAGGTCGAGGTGGACCCCGACGATCGAGTACCCGTCGCGGGCGAGCGCGATGGCGGCGGCCGCCCCGAACCCGCTGCTCGCCCCCAGGACGAGCGCCCACCGCTCGCGCCGGTCGTTGTCGGACATCCTTCCCTCCGTGTCGCGACCCATCGCCGAGAGTGTAGCGGCGCCGGGACCTGGGGCCGGATGCGACCGCCGGTGACCCTGAGCGAGGCGGTGGCCCGAGGCTGGTGTCGCGTCGCCGTGACGAGGAGCCGGGCCACGCTCTTGGTGCGATGACCCGCGCCCTTGTAGGATGCCGCGGTGCCGCCAGACAGACGACCCGCTCACATGCGATTCGCCGTGATCGCCGTCGCCATCCTCGTGGCGGCGGTCGCCGCCGGTGCCCTGGCGGCGCCCGCCGTGCGCGGGCTGCTGTCGCCTTCGCAGTCGCCGCCGACACCCGACGTCGCCGCGGCGTCCGCAGTCGCGACGGCTGGCACCGCGGACGCGAGCGCGAGCGGCGGAGCC
>JAKAAV010000223.1 GCA_021802185.1 Chloroflexota bacterium
GTCCTGAGCGGGCTCATCCGGCGCATCGAGCCCGAAGCCGAGGCCATTGCCCTCGACGAGCAGGACGCCCCCGGTCGCCTCGCCGCGCCACCGGACCTGGCGGGCACCGGCACGCCCGGCACGTCCCACGCCTCCGGCACGCCCGGCTCGCCTGGTGCGACCGCCCGACCCGTCGTCGCGCCCGACAGATGACCGTCCCCCTGCCCACCCCCCACCCCATCCCGAGGAGAAGCTCGCGCCATGCGTCGACCTGACTACGACCGCCGGATCGCGGTGACCGGACTGGGGACCGTGAGCCCCATCGGCAACGACATCGAGACGGTGTGGAGCAACCTCGTCGCGGGCTGCAGCGGGCTCGCGCCCATCACGCGGTTCGACGCGTCCGGCTACGAGTCGAACGTGGCCGGCGAGGTCAAGGGCTTCGACGCGAAGGACTGGATGGACTTCAAGGCCGCGCGCCGGACGGGCCTGAACGTCCAGTTCGGGGTGGCCGCGGCGAAGCAGGCGCTGGCCGACTCCGGGATCGAGGTCACGAAGCAGAACCGGGACGACCTCGGGATCATCTTCGCGTCGGGCGCGGGCGAGCCCAAGCTGATGATGGACAACAAGCAGATCTGGGACACGAAGGGCGCGAGGCTCGTCAGCCCGTTCTTCATCGCGAACATGCTGGTCGACACCGCATCCGGCCAGATCGCGATCGAGACCGGCATCCGCGGCCACAACATGGCCGTCGTCACCGCCTGCTCGACCGGGACGCACGCGATCGGCGAGGCGGCCGAGGCGATCCGGCGCGGCGACTGCACGGCGGTCATCGCCGGTTCGACCGAGTCTCCCATCTACGAGATGGTCTGGGTGGGGTTCGGCAACATGCGCGGGATCGGGACGCCGCGCCCGGGCGAGCCGATCCAGACGGTCTCGCGGCCGTTCGACCTGACGCGCAACGGGTTCATCCTCGGGGAGGGCGCGGCGGCCCTCATGCTCGAGGACATGGAGCTCGCGAAGGCACGCGGCGCGAGGATCTACGCCGAGGTCGTCGGCTACGGCTCGACGAACGACGCATGGGATCTCATCCAGCCGATCGAGGGCGGCGACGGCGTGGCCCGCGCGATGCAGATGGCGCTCGACCGGCGCGGCGTCCCGGCCGACGAGATCGACATGATCAACCCTCACGGCACGTCGACCCCGGTCGGCGACCTGGCCGAGGCGCAGGCGATCCACCGCGTCTTCGGGGAGCGTGCCGGCGAGATCCCGATCAGCGCGACGAAGTCGATGACGGGCCACATGATGGGCGCCGCCGGATCGTTCGAAGGCCTCGCCACGGTCCTCAGCGTCTACCACCAGGTCGTCCCGCCGACGATCAACTATCGCGACCGCGACCCCGAGATCCAGCTCGACGTCTCGCCGGTCGCGCGCCCTCGCGAGCTTCGCCACGTGATGTCCGAGAACGTCGGGCTCGGCGGCCACAACGGCGCCGTGATCTTCAAGCGCTATGAGGAGTGATGGGGGGTCCTGTCGGGGGGTCGACCGGCCTCCCGCTCCGCTTGGCCGGTTCGACCCACCCGCCACCCCCCTCCCACGCTGCGAAATGGGGACTTCAGGTCGGCGCGCGTGGTCAGCTCGCCTGTCGGTCGAGTCGGCGTGACGACTGAGGCCGAGGCCCGAGGTTTGTACGGGCCGGGGAGCGAGGCGTGGCGCCTGAACCGCGAGGCGTTCCTGCTGCTCGGTGCCGGACCGCGGGCACTGCTGCTCCAGCTCGCGCACCCGCTCGTGGCCGAGGGTGTCGACCAGCACAGCAACTTCCGGCAGGACCCGTGGGGCCGGCTCCACGGGACGTTGACGAGCTATCTCCGGATCGTGTACGGGTCGAGGCCGGCCGCGACCGGCGAGATCGCGCGGCTGAACCGGCTGCACGTGTCCGTCCGGGGGCCGGTGCGCGATCCCGTCGCGCGCGACGTGACGGGCGCCGGCGAGTACCGGGCGCGGGAGCCGGAGCTGTCGCTGTGGGTGCACGCGACGCTCGTCGAGTCGACCATGACGGTCTACGACGCGTGGTACGAGCCGCTGTCGCCCGAGCGACGAGCCCGCTACTACGCGGAGACGCTGCCGATCGGGCGAGCCTTCGGAATCCCCGACGACCTGCTCCCGCAGGATCTCCCGGCGTTCGATCGCTACTGGAACGCCATGCTGGCCCCCGACGGGCCTGTCCGGGTGACGCCCACCGCGAGGTCGCTGATCCCGACGATCCTGCACCCGCCGGTCGGCCCGCTGCCGCCGCGGATCTACGACTGGCTCATGTGGCCGGCTGTCCAGCTGCTCCCGCCCCGCGTCCGCGACGACTACGCGATCCCATGGACGCCCGGGCGCGAAGCCGTCGCCGCCTGGCTCCGTTCGACGTTCGGCTTCTGGGCGCACGTCCTCCCCCGCTCGTGGCGCTGGATGCCCCAGGCGAGGGCCGCCGATCGCCGAACTCGCATGACTACAATCGCGACGTCCTGACCGATCCGATCCAGGAGGACCCATGCCGCCCAGCCCAGATCCCGCGCGCCGCGCCGTCGTCACGGGCATGGGCGCCGTCACGCCCATCGGCAACGACTACCCGACGTACTGGCGCAACCTGTTGCACGCCGTCAACGGCGGTGGCCCCATCACCTCGTTCGACGCGACGGCGTTCGACGTGCGCATCGCCGCCGAGGTCAAGGACTTCGACCCGACCATCGCGATGGACCGCAAGATGGCGCGCCGGATGAGCCGCTTCATCCACTTCGCCATGGCGGCGGCGCAGGAGGCCGTCGAGGACTCGTGCCTCGACTTCTCGACGTGGTCCGCGGAGCGGCGCGACCGCGTCGGGGTCGCGATCAACACCGGCGGTGGCGGGCTCGAGCAGATGGTCGACGGCACGCACACGCTCGAGCAGAAGGGGCCGGGACAGGTGAGCCCGTTCGCGATCCCGGCGCTGTCGGGATCAATGGCGGCGTGCATGGTCTCGATGAAGTACGGGCTCACCGGTCCTGTCGTGACCCAGGTTGCGGCGTGCGCAAGCTCCGTCATCGCGTTCCACGACGCGCTGCGGATGATCCAGGACGGCGAGTGCGACGTCGTGCTGACGGGCGGCACGGAGGCGCCACTGCTCCCGGTCGCGTTCGCGGCGCTCGGCAACATGGGCGCGCTCTCGAAGCGCAACGACGATCCCGAGCACGCCTCGCGGCCGTTCGACCGCACGCGCGACGGGTTCCTGTTCGGCGAGGGCGCCGGCGTGATGATCCTCGAGTCGGCGGCGCACGCGATGAACCGCGGCGCCCGGATCCGGGCCGAGGTCATCGGCTCCGCGCTGACGGCCGACGCGTTCCATGTCAGCGCACCCGAGCCCACCGGCCGTGGAGCGGCGCGTGCGATGTCGCTCGCGATCCGGAACGCGGGGATCGCCCCCGAGGACGTCGACCTCATCGTGGCCCACGGCACGTCGACGCCGCTCAACGACGTCACGGAGACGCGCGCGATCAAGACGTCGTTCGGCGAGCACGCCCATCGCGTGGCGATCACCTCGCCGAAGTCGATGATCGGCCACCTCCTCGGCGCGGCGGGCGTCGCGAACGCGATCGTCGCGGTCTCGTCGATCTGCGAGGGCGTGATCCCGCCGACGGCCAACCTGCACGACCCGGACCCCGAGTGCGACCTCGACTACACGCCGCTGACGCCGCGCGAGACGCGTGTCGACACGGCGATCGCGAACGGGTTCGGGTTCGGCGGCCAGAACGCGGTGGCCGTGTTCCGGCGGTTCGAGGGCTGATGCGCGGCCCGCGCGCGGGCTCGGGCGCGCTCATCGGCACGCGCTGGTCCCGTCCGCACGCGGGCCGGACGTTCGCGCGAGGGATCGCGCTCGCGCTCGTCGTGACGCTCGTCGCGTCCGCCTGCGGATCGTCCGCCCCCTCGAAGTCGCCCTCCACGTCACGCACGGCGACCGGCTCGCCCGTCGCGGGCGGGTCCCCGGGTCCCTCGGGGCAGACGGGGGTGCCCGGGAGTTCGGCAGGGCCGGGGGCATCGGGGGCCGGTGGGTCGGCCGGGCCGGGTGCGTCGGCGGCAGCGGGAGGGTCGGGGCAGCCAGGGCAGGGTGCCCGCATCCCGCTCGCTGTCGTGACCGGCTTCGCCAACTACCGGATCGACTCCGTGACCACGTCGGCGCTCTCGACTGCGCTCTCGCGTGGCTCGCTGCTCGTCCCGTGCGGCGCCGAGGCAGCCGTCGCGTCCGTCCTGGGCATGCGGGCCGGATCCGGGTCCGCGGCGTCAGCAGGAAGCGGCGCCTCCCCTGCGCCCGCCGGATCGGCCACCGGACCGTCCGCCGGGTCGGCCGCCGGATCGTCGCCCGCCGAATCGACCCCCGCATCCGATGCCTCCCCCGGCTCGTGCGTCCCGGCCGACCAGATCGCATCGCGTCTGCCGTCCTCGGCGACCGCGCTCGCGCTCCTGCCGCCCGGCCTCGTCACGCCGGCCGTCCGCGTCGTGCCGGTCGGGACCGCCGATCCGTTCGGCGAAACGCCGGCGCGCAGCGAGCCGTACCCGCTGACGATCC
>JAKAAV010000224.1 GCA_021802185.1 Chloroflexota bacterium
CTCAGGCGGGCGGGCGTGCAGCCGGGCGACACGGTCTGGGTCGGTGACCGGGAGCTCGAGTGGGGGGAGGAAGGCTGGGCGTGACGGGAGCGCCCGGAACGTTCCCCGCGACGGCGGCATGCGACGCCCCGACGGTCGGGGGCTGGGGCGTGCTCGGTGGCACGTTCGATCCCGTCCACTGCGCGCACCTCGCGATTGCCGAGCACACGCGCGACGCCCTCGGCCTCGCCGGGGTCCTGTTCGTTCCGGCCCGCGTGCCGCCGCACAAGATCGGACGCGAGATCACGCCGATCGCCGACCGGATCGCGATGGTCGAGCACGCGATCGCCGACAACCCCGCCTTCCACGTGAGCCGGATCGAGGCCGACCGGGACGGCCCGAACTACACGGTCGACACGATCGAACGCCTGCTCGCCGACCCGCCGAAACCGTGGAATCCCACTGCCGGGCTGATCTTCATCCTGTCGGTCGAGGCGCTCCTCGGCCTGGAGACGTGGCACGCGCCCGAGGCGCTCCTGCGCTCATGCCGACTCGCGGTGGTGCCCCGCCGGGGCTACCCGGTCGAGCCGGTCGCGTGGGTCGCGGAGCATTTCCCGGGCTTCGAGGACCGGGTCATCGCGCTCGACAGCCCCGATCTCGGACACTCCGCGTCCGCGATCCGGGCGCAGGTCGCCGCCGGCCAGAGCGTGCGGTATCTCGTGCCGCCCGAGGTCGAGGCGTACATCCTGGTTCACGGCCTGTACCGGCCCGGGGCGCCGGACGTGCCGGACGTGCCGGCGCGCGACCGGCCGGATGCGGCGCCGCGCGCCGGTTCCACGCCTGCGCGCCGCTCCGAGGCCGAGTGACGGGGCCACGCCGCGTCGCGGTGCTCGGCGCCGCAGGGCTCGCACGTGGACGCCGTCCGTGCTCGCCGCCGGGCTCGTCCGACATCGGCGCCGGGCGCCCGCGAGACGACAGCGTCTGCACGGGGCATCATGGGAACGCGACGCCGCGCCGACGTGCGGCGGACGCGTGCAGCGGTGCGCGACGGGATCGTCGCGCAGGGAGGTCCGATCGAACGTGACAGAGCCAGTTCCGGCCCGGGGCGAGCGCCGTCCGGGGTTGCCCCCACGCGACACGCCGGTGCACATCGACGCCCAGGCGGCGCTCTCGCTGGCCCGGCGCATCGTCGAGCTCGCGGAGGACAAGAAGGCCTCGGACATCGTGCTGCTCGACGTGCACGAGCTGACGTCCCTCGCCGACTACTTCGTGATCTGTTCGGGCGGGTCGGAGCGCCAGCTCGCCGCGATCGCGGACGGCGTCGCGGAAGGCTGCAAGGCCGACGGCTTCCTGCCGCTCGGGCGCGAGGGCCAGGCGGGCGCGCACTGGGTGCTGCTGGACTTCGGCGCCGTCATCGTGCACGTGTTCGCGCCACCCGAACGCGACTACTACCAGATCGAGCGGTTCTGGTCGGACGCTCCGACGCTGCTGCGCGTGCAGTAACCGCGACGAACCGGCGACTGCCTCTGCCGACGGGCAGTACTGCCGTGGGAGGTACCTCAGGGGGATGCTGCGATAGTTCCCGGGTCCATAGCATCTGGCGGCGATGGCCGGTGTGCGCCGGCCGCGCGACCCAATGGGACCTGCAGGATGCCTTCGGCCACGCTCGACTGCCCCGAGTGCGGGCGCGGGCTCGTCAACAGCCGCTTCGATGCGACGTTCCGGCTCGCCGACCGCAGCGAGCGGCTCTGTTTCGGGATCCCTGCCGGGCTGTGCGGCGCGTGCCACCAGCTGTACATCGACCCCGAGCTGATCGAGCTCCTCGGCCTCGACGCCGGACGCTGCGTGTTCGCGATCGAGTCCGACGTCGTGCTGCAGGCGAGGGCGGGCTCGGGGACCGAATAGGGTCCACTCACGCGGGCACGTGCTCCGCGATCCAGAGGGCGAGCGCGAGCGGACCGGTCATCGGCCCGGCCTGGCTGCGGCCGTCCGCTGCGAGCCCCTTCGACGCCAGGTCGACCTCGAGCAGCGCGTCGATCGCGGCCGCGAGTTCCTGCACGTCCCACCGCATCGACTGGTTGGCGAGGATCTCCGCGCGCGTCGGGTGGAGCCGCATGAGCGCGACGAGGTCGGCCGGCCGCGCGCCGTGCGCGATGCGATCGCGGATCTCGAGCAGCTGCCGCATCCGGCGATGGAGCTGCGTGACGATGACGGGCAGCGCCACGCCATCCGCGACGAGCCCGGCGGCCCCGCGGGACGCCTCGGCGACCCGCCGCGTGGCCACGGCGTCGAGGAACGCCCACGTCGACGACGGCACGGCAGGCGCGACGAGCGCGTCGACGTCGGCCCGTCGGATGCGCGTTCCCGGCCGGAAGAGCGCCAGCAGTTCGAGCTGCGCTTCCGTGAACTCCGTCTGGTGCCGGCGGTCGACGTCGCCCTCGCGGACGGTGCCGCCGACCCGCTCGGCGAGGAGCCTCGCCGCGCCCGGTTCCAGGTCGAGCCCGAGTTCCCGAGCCCGCAACGCGATCCAGCCGTCGAGCTGGCCGGCCCGCGGCGACTCCAGCCGGCGGACGATGCCCCCCGCGCGCTCGATCGCCTCGCGGACGCGACCCGACGCCGCCGCCGGTTCTCTGGCGCCCGTCGGGACGAGCTCCGTGAACGCGAGCCCGTTGCCCGGCGCGACCTGGTCGAGCAGCTGGACGGCACGATCCTGCTCGGCGCGGGACCGGAGCAGCGGGACAGGCTCGGTGACGACCGCGACGACTCCGCCGCCGAACAGAGGCGCGGTCGCCACGCGCATCCCGAGAGCGGCGAGGACGTCGGACTCGGCCTGGTCAGGCCGCCACGTCTCGACCGCATCGCCGGCGGCCGACAGTTCCGCGACGAAGTGCTCCACGGCGCGCCGCAACGCGAGCGCGTCGTCGCCCCAGAAGTACGCGAGGCCCGGCGCTGCGTCCACCGCCACGCCGGTGGAGGTCGTCAGCCTCGAACCGCGGCCGGAGCTGCGGCGCGACGGCGTCGCGCGGCGTCGAGGGTCGGGGCCACCCAGCGCAGCCGGCGCACCGCCAGCGGGCTGACGCCGGCCGTCTCGCACACCTCGCGCTCGAGCCGCTCGGCGCGCGCCCGCGCCCTGGTGAGGCTCTCTCGATGCTCCGGGTACCGCGAGGCCCAGCCCGCGAAGCGGGCGCTCATCGCCTCGAGGCGCTGGCCGGCACGCTTGTCGGCATACGCGACGATGCGCTCTTCGCGCGTCGCGACCCCGTTCCAGCGCCCATAACGGTCCGCGTCGAGGAGCCGCGTGATGGGGTGCGCCGAGATCGCGCGCCCGAGCTCCGGGTAGCCGCGCTGGCTGAGCCACCGAGCCCCGGCGGCGCCGTGCCCCAGTTCCTGCACCGGATCGTCCCCGGGCAGGAGCTTGTCGATGTCGTGCAGCAGCGCGGCCGCCTCGACGAGTTCGCGGTCGACGGATACTCCGCGCGCCGCGCAGCGCTCGGCGAGGAACGACGCGACCTCGGCAACGGCCGCGGTGTGTGCGATGAACCAGTCCGGCGGATCGAACTCGAGCAGGATGTCGGCCGCTTCCGACCTTGAGGGAACCACGACCCGATTCTATGCAACGCGGCGCCTCCCCGCCGGTCCGTTCGGCACCCCGCCAGTCCGGCTGTCTCCTCCACACCGTCCCGCCTTGAGCCCGGGGGCCCCGGTGCGCTCAACGACGCCCCCTGTCCCGTCCACCTGGCCGTCTCTCCGCTGGACGGCGACGAGTGGCTCGGTCGCGCGCGGTTCGCAGGGGCGAGCTCCCAGCGCCAGCGCCCACGCGTGGTCTCCATGACGAGGTCGCGCCCGTCCGTGCTGATCCCGACGGATCCGTCGAGGTCGGTCCGGAAGACGCGCGCGCCCGCTGCTCCGAGGCGGTCGAGCGTAGCGGGCGCAGGGTGTCCGAAGTCGTTGCCGGCGCCCACGCTGATGACCGCGACGGCCGGTCTCGCCGCCTCGAGGAACGCCGCTGTCGATGCCGTCCGGCTCCCGTGGTGGGCGACCTTGAGCACGTCGACTCGCGGCTGACCGGACGAGATCGCCCCGGCGGCGAGGAGCGCCGCGTCGACCTCCTGCTCGGCATCGCCGGTGAGCACGAACCGGCGCTCGCCGTATCGCACGTCGAGCACGATCGAGATGTTGTTGACGGCCGTGCCGGTCTTCCCCGGCGCTTCCGGCACCTCGCCTCTCTTCGGCCAGAGGACGCGCACGTCGACGCCGTCGACGTCGAGCGCGTCGCCGGCCGCGAGCGTGCCCAGCGGACGGTTCTGCGCCGCCGCCGCCTCCTCGAGCGCCTCCCACCCGGGCCCGTTGCCGAGCATCCCCGGCTGCACGATCCGGCCGACCCGGTAGCGGCGGAGGAGGAGCGCAGCGCCGGCGACGTGGTCCTCGTGGGGATGTGTCAGCACGAGCAGGTCCAGCCGACGGTCCCACGCCGGCACGAGGGCATCGAGCTGCGACACGAGGCGCTCGGGGTCGGGCCCCGCATCGACGAGGATGCGACCGCCCGACGGACCCTGGAGCAGGATCGCGTCGCCCTGCCCGACGTCG
>JAKAAV010000225.1 GCA_021802185.1 Chloroflexota bacterium
GCGGGACCGACCCGTGTGCGAAGCGTCCCAGGAGGCTTCGATGCGCAGGTCCGTTCGGCTCGCCGCAGTCTCGACCGCGCTGCTTCTGCTGATTCCCGTAGCGACAGCGCAGGCGAGTCCGGGGCAGAGCGTGTACTTCGACGTCCACACCTACATCCCTGCGGGCGGAGGCGGGCACGGTCCCTTCACCGCCACGGGCCAAGCCGTGGAAGACGGTCTCGTCTGCGCTTCGGGGACCACACAGGACGTCAGCCTCACCGTGGCCGGAAACGGGCCCAAGAGCCGAGTCAACTACCAGGTGCTGAAGTCGTTCACCTGCGACGACGGCACAGGCATCTTCACTCTCAAGCTCCAGGTGCGGTCCGACCCTGATCGCGGCGGCACGTACTCCTGGACCGTCAGCGGCGGAACGGGTGACTACCTGAAGCTGCAGGGCTCGGGTACTGGCTATGGAGAGCCGTCTGAGGCCGGCAGCGACTACCAGGTGCACGACGTTCTGGCGGGCACCCTGCACTAGAAAGCGGCCGCCTCGACGACCACCGACTTCAGCACGACTCTGCCCGCGACGTTCGCGGTGAGCGATGAGGCCCGATCCACCCGGGCCGGGCCCGGGTGGACATGGACGGGCTCTTCCGCGGACACGCCCGGACAGCGTGTGCGCCAATGGCACGCTGGGTGTCCACTTGCCGCCGTCGTGACCGTCGGGCTCGGGGCCGCCTCGATCGGCCTCGTCGTTGTCATTGAGACCTCCGGCGCGCCGGCCACGTCGATCGACCCCTTCGCGATCCGGGTCACGGTTCTCGCGGTCAGCTGCCTGGCGGTTGCCTCCGCGGTCCTGGTTCAGCGGCGTCCGGACGGCACGACGAGCGTCTCGCTCGCCGGCAAGCGCGTGCTGTCCGGCGTAGTGCTGGCGGTCATCCCGCAGTACGTCGCCGCGCTCTACACGATGTTCGTCGTCAACCCGTTCTGACGGCGGACCCGAGCGGCGCCGCGTGATCCACCACCACCGCCGCCAGACGCGGCCCTGTGAAGGTCCGGCCCCACTGGCTGAAGGGAGCATTGCCGCCGCGATGGAGGCCCCCGCCGCGACAGCTCGGCGGCGAGTGCCGCGACGACTCGCTCCGTGCCGCCGTAGGCGATCGGCGGCACCGGCACCATCGGCCCGACGAGCAGCGCGATCCGGAGCGGACGGGCCGCCTCGATCGAGCGGACGCTGTCGGCCGGGCGTTCGGCCATCGCGCATCCCCCCTTCGCGATCATCGGAGCTCGCTCTCCGATCAGGACGCTCGCTTCAGCAGGTACGGCAGCAGGCGCGCGACGAGGTCGGGCTTCGGGAGCGCGCCGACGATGCGGTCGACGGTTCGACCGTCGCGAAGCACGACCAGCGTCGGGATGCGGCGCGCGTCGAGTGCCTGCGCGAGCCGCGGGTTCTCGTCGACGTTCACCTTCACGATCTTGAGGCGGCCCGCGTACTCACGGGCAAGGGCCTCCAGGATCGGCGCGACGAAGCGGCATGGGCCGCACCAGGGCGCCCAGAGGTCGACGAGCACGGCGACGGCGGCGCGCGACTCGACCTCGAACGTGTCGTCGGTGGCGCTGACGAGCCAGGGCAGGGCGGCGCCGCACTTCCCGCAGTGCGGCGCGCCCCGCTCGCTCGGGCGGATGCGGTTCTTCGCCCCGCACGACGCGCACACGAGCGTGGAGACCGGGCGCGACTCGACGGGTCCGGCCGCGCCGGGCTGCGGCCCCGCGACCATCACCACCACCCCGTGTCGATCCAGCCGGAGCGCGCGAGCGCCGAGTCGAGCTCGGCGAGCGAGGGCTCGACGAGCAGCTGGCCGCCCACCGACACCGTCGGATGGCTCACGTAGCCGCCGGTGAGCCAGGCCACGTCACGCGCCGCGCCGGGCTCGAGCTCGAGGTCGACCCAGCGGTGGGGGACCCCGAGCCGGTCGAGGTGACGGCGCACCATCTGCGAGGCGGCGCACCAGCGAGTGCCGTAGACGACGACGGGCGCGGGCGCCGGAGCGTGCCGGACGCCATACCCGGACGCGGGATGAAGCATCGTGTCAGCCCTCCACCCCGGCGAGCGTCTGCTCGAGCCGCCGGTCGCCGTTCGCACGCTCGTCGCCGGACTTCGCCGGAACCGGCCTGCCCGTGATCTCGGCGAGGCAGTCGAACAGCTCGTAGATGTCGGGGATGCGATCGAGCTGCGGCGAGATGTGGGCGTAGCGGATGACGCCGTCCCCGTCGATCACGTACAGCGCACGTTCGCTGAAGCCGTCCTTGGCTCGATACGCGTGGTATCGCCGCGAGACCGCGCCCTTCGGCTCGAAGTCGGACAGCAGCGGGAACGTGATGCCGCGCACGGCAGCCCACGCCCCGTGGCTGTAGATCGAGTCGACGGACACCCCGATCACCTGCGCGCCGAACCGCTCGAACTCCGCCTTTTCCGCTTCATACAGCGACAGCTGATCCGAGCACGTCGGACTCCAGTCGAGCGGGTAGAACGCGAGCACGACAGGGCGGCCGCGGAAGTCGCTCAGCGAGACCTCGGTGTCGTTCGCGTCGCGCAGCGTGAAGTCGGGGGCCGTCGTCCGCAGCGAGAGTGGCTCGTTCTCGGCCGTGCCGCCCATCGACGGGGCGAGCCGGTAGAGGTTGGCGACGTCGACGGGCGCCTTCTCGGCCGGCGCGCCCGCGCGCTGGGTCGGGGCGATCGTCCGCCAGACCTCCTGGATCATGCCGTGCAGGATCGACACGGCGTCCTTCTCGGGCGATTCAGGCAGCTGGCCCGCGAGCCGCTCGAAACGCTGCTCGAGCTCGGCCAGCCGTCCGGGCAATGACTGACCTGCCATCTGTTGTCACCTCCTTCGGCGACCGGGCGTAACGCCGCCGCGCCCGGGCGCCATGACCGTTCGATGTGTCGGACCGCCTGTGCCGCGTGCTGACGGCCGCGAGGCAGCCCGCGCTGCAGCCGATCCTCGCGCGAGGCGAGCGCCAACCCGACGCCCGCGATCGCCGCGACCACGGCGAGCGCGACGAGCCAGCCGGGCAGCGCGACGCGGACCGCGGCGTCGAGCGACGCCTTCCGTCTGACCCGCGGGCGGGTGGCCGGCGGGGCTTTCGTGCACGTCCGAGAGTCTAACCTCTTGACACGCAACGAGTCAAGATGCTATACACGATGCGCACCGTGCTCATGGTGCGGCACAACAGGAAGGAGGTGTTGTCGAGATGGCGAACAGGAGCCTTGCTCCGATGTTCAACGACTTCGTGACGTTGCGCGACGCGATGGACCGGCTCTTCGAGCAGAGCTTCGTCGACCCGGCGCGGCTCCTTTCCGCGGCCGGCTCCGGCATGGCGATGCCGCTCGAGGTGTACGAGACGCCCGACGACGTCGTCGTCAAGGCGCTCGTGCCGGGGATCTCGCCTGAGAGCCTCGACATCGCGTACCAGCAGGGGACCCTCACGCTGAAGGCGAAGACCGAGGCGCCGCAGGCCGAGAAGGGCTGGACCTGGTACGTCCGGGAGATCGGCTACGGCGAAGTGACGCGCTCGATCAGCCTGCCCGTCGAGATCGACGTGGACCGTGTCGGCACGGCCTTCGCGAACGGGGTCCTGACGCTCCACCTGCCGAAGGCCGAGGCGGCGCGCCCGAAGCAGATCAAGGTCGGCGGGAGCGACGAGGCGAGGCAGATCGGCGCAGGCGTCCAGGGCTGATCCGCGGAGTGGGATCAGCGCGACCGAAAGGGGTCAACCGGTGAATGAGCGCATCCCCGAGGCGGAGCCCGTCTACACGATCGCGGTGGCGTCTCGACTCACCGGGATGCACCCCCAGACGCTGCGCAAGTACGAGCGGGCGGGCTTCCTGCGGCCCGCCCGCGACGGCCACCAGCGGTTCTACTCCGCGTCGGACCTCGACCGACTCCGCCGCATCCGCTACCTGGTGGAGGACCGCGGGCTCAACATGGCCGGCGTCGAGATGACGCTCTCGATGACCGACCGACTCGACACGATCGACGACGACATGACCGCTGGCGAGGTCCGCGACACGATCGCGGACGCGCTGCGGCAGACGACCGAGGCTCGGGCACGCCTGGGCAGCTGAACGGCGCCGGGCGCCGTCAGTTTGCATGCCGTCCCGGCCCTCCAATGCCGACTTCGCGTGCCCCACGGGGCGCGGGCTGATCGTATTGAGCAGCGACGCCCGACCGGACCGGCCCCTACGGAATGCGTACCCGGACGGCCCGGACTTCCGTTGACTGCGCGCACCCCGCGCATGCCGTCACCCTGTACGCGATGTCTCCATCCGCGATGCGCGGGCCGCGGTTCGCCGTCGCCGACCCGACCATCTCCTCCCGCCCGACCTCGTTGATCGTGCGCAGGCGCGTTGCGCTCCTGACCATGGGGGGACCGGAGGCTGGTCCATCGGTACGAGGCCGGAGCCACGCGTGACGGGCCATCCTATCGGACTGCCGGCCCCGGGATGGCACACGGGCCGGCCACCAACGTGGACGGTACCGCGCGCATGAGATCCCTGTGTCAACCCCTC
>JAKAAV010000226.1 GCA_021802185.1 Chloroflexota bacterium
GCGGATCGAATCGAGGCGCTGGCCGCGGCTGCCGCCGCGCGGTCGCCGGTCGCGCTGCGGCCGATCGTCGCCGGGTCGCTCGAGGGTCGCGCCGCCGGCTCCGAGCTCGGCGACCGGCTGGACGCGGTCGCGGCTCGTCTGCGGTCGCGGTCGGTGCCGCCCGCGAGCGCGGCCTGGACCGTGATCGGCGCGGCGCAGTACGCCGTCTCCGCCGCGCTCCTGTTCTCGGTCCTGTGGTTGATCGCGCTCTGGCTCGTCCACGCGCCGGCGCCGGGCAGCCTGCAGGTGCCCATCATCGGACCGCTGCCGTGGCCGTTCGCCCTGCTCGTCGGCTCGCTCGTCGCCGGCTACCTCCTGGCGCGCGTCCTGTCATGGGACGCCGGGCGCGTCGGACGGCGGTGGGCCGACCGGCTGGTTCGCGACGCAGCCGACGAGGTTGCCTCGGCCCTGGAGCCGTCCCCGCTGCAGCGCCTCGAGGCGATCGAGCGCGCGCGGACGGACCTGTGGCGGGCGGCGGAGGCGGCCCGCGCCTGACGCGCACTCGGCAGACCCGACCGCCGCCGGGACCTTCGCGACCCGTGAACCCACCGCCCCGCCGGGTAGGTCTCATCGCGGCCCCCGCGCGGCATACTCCGCCCGTATGCGACGATCGCTCGTCTCGAACCTCTACCGGACCGCGCGGCTCGCGAACGACATCTCCGCGATCGCCTCCGGCAATCCGCATCGGATCGCCCGACGGGCCCAGAACAAGGTCATCGGCCGGATGCTCGCGCGGGGTGGCTTCTGGCGGCTGCTCTGGGGTGGCGGGCGGCGGTGATGCCGCCGCTCACGCGCGGAGGTAGCCCGTCAGGTCCTTCGCACGTGGGTCGACGCGGGGCTCGAACGGCAGGCTCGGTGACCGGACATCCTCGTCGTTCACCAGCCGGATCGAGTCCGCCATCGCGCGGTTCACGATGAGCGTCCCCGCCCGTGCCCGGTGCTCGGCGCCCGCGAGCGTGTACGAGATCCATGCGTCGGTGAGCGGCACCATCGGGGGCCGGTGGCGCAGCCCCACGAGCGGATCGGAGGCCGGCGGTCCGTGCAGGTAGCCGCGCACCCGGTACGGCCCGGTCTCGATGATGACGGGATAGAGGCGAGTGTTCCGCCTCCGCGCAGGGTTCCCGCGCGGGCCGCTCGCCCGGACGACGAGCAGCTCGTCGCGCGCGACCACGAGCGCGCGTGACGCGGACGCCCGGGCGTCGGCGAGCGCGACGGCGAGGACGTCGGCGAGCACGAGCCCGTCCTGCTCGTTCAGGGCGTCCGTGAGGCGCTCGGCGTCGAGCCTGATGAAGCCGAACAGCAGGCAATCCTCCGCGTAGGCCGCGAAGTCGACCTCGGCAACCCTCGCCGGCTCTGCCTCTTCCTCGTGTGCGGGCGGCGGCGCGGGCTGCGATGTGCGAAGCCGGCCGATCAGATCGCCGAACAGCGTGCGGCGCGGCGACGGTCCAGGCAACTCAACGAGCCGCTGCTGCTCGCGGCAGCTGCGTCACCGGCGCGGGTGCCGACGCGGGCGGTTGGATCAGGAGCGCCGCGTCGGCCACCGGCGGACGCTCGGCGTACAGGTCGCAGAACAGGTCGACGAGTTGGGGGTCGAACTGCACCTGCGCGTACTGGCGGAGCTCGTCGACCGCCGCCGCGTGCCCGATCGCCCGTCGGTACGGTCGATCGCGCACCATCGCGTCGTAGGCATCCGCGATCGCGACGATGCGTGCACCGAGCGGGATGTCCGAGCCGCGCAGGCCATAGGGGTATCCGTGCCCGGCGAACTGCTCGTGGTGGTGCAGGATGATCGCGCCGGCGTCGCCGAGCGTCGTGACGCGCTCGATGATGGCCTGGCCGATCCGGGGGTGCTGGACGACCTTCTGCCACTCCTCGGCCGAGAGCGGCCCCGGCTTCTCGAGGATCTGCTCCGGAACCGCGAGCTTGCCCACGTCGTGCAGCAGGGCGGCGACCCGGATGCGCTCGACCTCGGGATCCGGCAGGCCGAGCTCGGTGGCCATGCGGACGGCGATCGCGGCGATCAGCGACGACGGCTGGCCGCGGTAGTGGGGGAGCGGTGCGAGCACCGCGGCGAGCGCGGCCTCGGCGGCCCGCCGGGCCTGGTCGCCGACGTCGGCGGCCCGCTGCCGCGCCTCCAGCGAGATGGGGGCGCGCGGAATCCGCGCGGTGTCGTCGTCCTCCTCCGCGAACACGTAGGTCTGGTTCCGGCCGAGCGACTTCGCCGCGTACATCGCGGCGTCCGCGTCGCGCAGGAGCTGGTCGACGCGGAGGTGCGGGCCCTGGCCCCCGGCGATCCCGATGGAGACGGAGACGCCCAGCTCCGTGCCGTCCGAGGCGACGAACCGCTGCTTCATCACGAGCTGGCGCAGCTTCTCCGCGACCGCGGTCGCGTCCTCGACGGTCGTCTCGGAAAGCACCGCGACGAACTCCTCGCCGCCGTACCGGCCGACGAAGTCGGTCGCCCGCGTCTGCTCGCGGAAGACGTCCGCGACGCCGCGCAGCACGATGTCCCCGACCTCGTGGCCGTACGTGTCGTTGACCGCCTTGAAGTGGTCGAGGTCGATGAACGCGACGGAGAGCGGCCGGCTGTAGCGCGCGACCCGCTCGACCTCGGCGAAGAGGTGTGCGAGCAGCGTCGGGCGGTTGGCCACGCGCGTCAGCCGGTCGGTGGTGGCATCGGCCTGCGCCGACCGCAGAGTCTCCGCGACCCGCGCGAGCTGGCGGCCGACGGGTGCGAGCGGGCCGAACTCGGCGGGCTCGGGCAGGTCGGTCGCGCTGTCGTCACCAAGCGCCGCCATCGCGCGCTCGAGCGTCCGCGCGTGCGACCGGAGGACCGTGTCCGCCGCCGCCACGCCGGCCAGCGACCCGACGCACGACCCGGCGAGTGCCACGGCGAGGACCGTCGCACCGTCGGCCTGGGCGGCGAGCGCCGCCACTCCCGCCACGACGGCAGGCACCAGCGCCAGAGCCTCGCGCGATGTGGGCATGCGTGGACGCTAGTGTTGCGCGCGGCTTGACCACAGCGTCGAGAAGTACTGGGGGAGGGGGGCCGATGGTGCCACCGGAGGCGCCCGATCCGGGCGGCGAGCCGCCTCCGCTCGTCAGCCCCGCGTGACGGTCTCGCGCGTCTCGCCGAGAGCCGGCAGGGAGAACCCGAACTCGGAGCCACCGGAGGGCCTCGAGGCCGCCCAGATCGTCCCGCCCTGAAGGTCGACGAGGCGCTTGCACACGGCGAGCCCGAGGCCGAGTCCGCCCGACCGTGCCTCGGCCCGATGGGAGCGGTAGAACGGCTCGAAGACGCGCGCCGCCTCCGGGTCCTGGAGACCGATGCCTTCGTCGAGCACGCGGACGGCGACCGATGCCCCGTCGCGATCGAGCAGGACGCGGATCTCGCCGTCTGATGGCGAGTACTTCTCCGCGTTCCCGAGCAGGTTGCCGACGATCTGCGTGATCCATGGCTCATGGCCGTCCACGAGCGCCTGCTCGTTCCGCGACTCGAAGCTCACCCGGCGGTGCGGGTGCACCTCCCGGTGCCTCTCCACCGCACGGGCCACCACCCGTGTCAGCGTCAGCGGCTCGAGCGAGAAATCCTCGCTGCGGTCCGTCCGGGCGAGCACGAGCATGCTCTCGAGCAGCGACATCAGGTGCTCCGCGCTCTCGCGGATCTCGAGCGCCGTGTCGCGCATGAACTCGGGCCGCGCGTCCGGGCGCGCCATCAGGCTGGCCATGCCGACGATCACGGTGAGTGGCGTCCGGAGCTCGTGCGAGACGAGTCCGAGGAAGTCCTCCTTCACGGCGAGCGCCGCCCGCAGCCGCTCCTCGCTCTCGCGCAGCGTCCGCTCGGCCTCGACGCGGTCCGTGATGTCTTCGACGGTCTTCGCGATGAGCGTTCGGTTCGTGCCGGTGACGATCCTGGCTGCCGTCACGTGCACCGAGATCACCGACCCGTCGCGCCTGACGTAGCGCTTCTCGACGTCGTACCCGACCGAGGGATCGCGCAGGAACGCCGCCCAGCGCTCCCGGTCGGCCGGCTGGTCGTCCGGGTGGTCGAGCTGACCCACGCGCATGCCGAGCAGCGCGCTGCGCTCGTAGCCGGTCAGCGTGCAGAAACGATCGTTGACCTCGACGAAGCGACCGTCCGGGCTGATCTGGACGCCGCCGACGGCGAGGCTGCGGAAGAACCCGCGGAACGCGGCGTCCGCCTCGGGCCGGTCCACCGGCGCCTCCGCCTCGTGCCCGACCGCCTGCCCGGGACCCGAATCCCGCCGGCTCACGTGCATCCCCGAGCGGGCTCCGGGGACACCCAGCCCGGCCCGCGATCCCTGGACCTCCACGTCCCCCCCTCAGACAGCTCACCGCGATCGTGCGGCGTTGGACTCATCTCGAGTCCGACGACCCGAGCATGCCCGCCAGCCGCTTCCGCCTCGACCGCGCGACGGGCGACGATGCTTGCAGTTGCATCGTTCGGCAGCGCATGGGGACGGCCGTTCACGTCACATCTCCCACGTG
>JAKAAV010000227.1 GCA_021802185.1 Chloroflexota bacterium
CCGGTACGCCTCGATGGAGGCGTGTGCCGGGAGCCAGGTCGGCGGGAGCGCCGTGAGCTCGTCGGGCGACTTGAGGCTCGACGCGATCATCCAGTAGATCGGGAAGATGGCCGCCAGCGCGGTCGCCACGAGCAGCGCGTACTGCGTGGCCCGGAGCGGCACGCGGCGCAGCAGCGAGCCGGTGCGCTCGGGGGCGTGTGAGTCGGAGCCGCGTGCCTGGCGCGTCGCCATCAGTCCTCCCGGGTGACCCGCAGGAATGTCGTGACCGCGACCAGCAGCACGATCAGCAGCAGGATCGCCATCGCGCTCGCGGCGCCGGCGCGCCCGAACTGGAACGCGGTCTGGTAGATGTCGTACGTCAGCACGTTCGTGGCGTTGACCGGGCCGCCCTGCGTCAGCACGTAGATCGGGTCGAACACCTGCAGCGTGTTGATCGCGGCGATCACGATGACGAACACGAGCGTGCGGTGCAGCAGCGGGATCGTGACGTATCTCGTCTGACCGAGCGTCCCCGCTCCGTCGATGGCCGACGCGTCGTAGTAGTCCTGCGGGATCTGCGTGAGCCCGGCGAGCACGAGCACCGTGTAGTACCCGAGCGTCTGCCAGATGTTCAGGATGATGATCGAGAGCATCGCCTCGTTCGCCGACCCGAGCCATGCCTGCGATGGCAGGTGGACGATCGAGAGGAGTTGGTCGATGGGGCCGTAGATCGGCGAGTAGAGGTAGCCCCAGACGATCGCGACGGCAACGGTGGGAACCATGTAGGTCGAGAACAGCAGCGTCCGCAGCAGAGAGCGCCCGCGGATCGCCGGTCGGTACAGGAAGATCCCGAAGAAGACCGACAGCGGGACGATCAGCAGGATGCTCGCGACCGCGTAGACAAACGTGTTCAGCAGCGCCTGCTGAAACACCGGGTCGCCGATGACGTCGGCGTAGTTTGCCAGCCCGACGTAGCTCATGCTCCCCAGCGGCGAGTACATCGACCACTGGTGGAGGCTGATCCACGCCGTGAGCACGATCGGGATGAACACGAACAGCGTGATCAGGCCGACTCCCGGCGTGAGGAAGACGGTCGACCAGACCGCTTGGACGCGACCCCGGCTCACGGGAGCAGCTCCGGAGTCGCGGCGCGCGGGGAGGTCGCCGGGGGGCCCGGAGGGCGAAGCATGTCGACCTCGCGGGCCCCTGCGGCGTGGATCACGGGACTACTTGTAGTACTGCGACAGGATCTGCTGGGCCTGGCTCTGGGCCGACTGCATCGCCGCCTGCGGTGTCGCCTGCCCGAACTCCACGCTCTCGATCGATTTCTGAATGGCGACCGTGAGCTCGGCGCCGCCGAGGACGATCGGGAACGGGACCGCGTCGGCGAGCCCGTCCACGTAGGCCTTGAGGAACGGTTCGCCGAGCTTGCTCTGGAACGCCTGCACGTCCGACGTCCGGCTGGGCAGGATGCCCATCGACATCAGGAGGTCGCCCATCCCGGACGCGCCCGCGGTGTCTCCGCTGCCCGTGTCGTGCAGCCACTGCAGGAACTTCCAGGCCGCCGCCTGCTGGTCGGCCGTCGCGTGCGCGTTCACCACCGTCAGCCAGGCGTACGAGACGCTGTGGGCCTTGTCGCCGTTCGGCCCGACCGGGATCGGTGCCGTCCCGACGTTGGCGAAGTTCGACTTCATGGCCGTCTGCAGGGCACTCTCCCACCAGTTCGCCATGACGATCATTGCGGTCTTCCCGTTCGTGAAGTTGTCGAGGAACGGGCCCGTGGTGTTGGCGTTCGAGGTGCCCATCGACGGGTCTGTGACCTTGTCAGTCGAGACGAGCTGGTTGTAGAGCGAGGTCACCGCCTCGGCCGCGGGCGACGTCAGGAGCGGCTTGGTGCCGTCGAGGAGCTTGCCGCCGTCCGACAGCACGAACGACAGCCACGGATGGACCACCCCGGAGTCCCAGCTGTTGATCAGGCCGAAGCCCTGCTGGGTGATCTTGCCCGACGAGTCGCGCTTGGTCAGCGCCTTGGCGTCGGTCACGAGTTCCTGCCACGTGCTCGGCGGTGCAGAGATCCCGGCGTCGGCGAACAGCTTCTTGTTGTAGTTGAGCATGTAGAGGTCGATCTCGTTGGGGTACCCGTAGATCGCCCCGTTCACGGACACGGCGCCGGACACCAGGTTCGCCGGCCAGTTCTGCTGGATGTCCTGGACCTGGGCGGCGGGCGCCTTCGCGGCGATGCCGTCCTGCACGAGCTCGGGGAGCCACAGGTCGTAGATGCCCGCGATCGTGGGACCGCTCGCGCTCCCGGCCTGAGTGCGAAGCGTGGTCAAGAGGCTGCCGAAGGGCACCGCGCGCACCTGCACGGTGATGTTCGGATTGCTGGCCTGGAACTTCTTGATGTAGGTGTTCAGCAAGTCGACCTGCTGCGGCGGCCAGTGCGTGAGGAACGTGATCGTGACGGGGCTGCCGGCGGCAGTGGCCGGCGCCTTCGTGGTAGCGGCCTGGCTCGCTGCCGTGCCCTGCGTCGGCGCCGTTGTCGCTCCGCTCGAGCTGCACCCGGCCATCAGGAGCGCGGCCGCGACGACGGTCGCAAGCTTGCGCATGTACACCTCCTCGCCGATGCCCGCGACTCCGGTCGATCCTTCGGACGGGCCCGACGTCCCCTGGCGCGCCGGCTCCCGAATCGGATCCCTGGGAGCGGACCGCGCGCCGACGATGATGTCATAATGTCATGACATGTTGCAAGCCGAATCCGCGCCGCGGCCGAGCGATCTCAGGCGGGTCTCCCGCGCGAGCCAGATTCCGCTGCACCATCAGGTGGCGAACGATCTCCGCGACCTGATCGTCTCGGGGGCATGGGCGCCAGGCCAGCGGATCCCGGGCGAGCTCGAGCTGATCGAGTTGTACGGGGCGAGCCGCACGACGATCCGGCAGGCTCTCTCCAACCTCGCGCACGAGGGGCTGATCGCGCGTCAGGCCGGCCGCGGATCGTTCGTCCGCGACGCGACGATCACCGCCGGCCCGTACGCACTGACGTCGTTCTCCGACGAGATGCGGGCGCGTGGGATGGACTCCACCTCCGAGGTCCTTGCCTCGGCAGTCGTCGCCGCGGACGAGGAGATCGTCGCTCGGCTCGACGTGCCCCTTGGCGCGCCGATCGTGCGGCTCGAACGACTCAGGAGCGGCGACGGTCGCCCGATCGGGCTCCAGGTTGCACACCTGCCTGCCGCCCTGGTGCCCGGCCTCGAGTTGGCGGACCTCACGAACTCGTCGCTGTACGAGGTTCTGGAGGAGCGGTACCGCATCGTGATCGAGGAGGCCGAGGAGACGTACGTGGCCGCCATCGTGGATCCCTACGTCGCCAACCGCCTGGGCGTTCAACCCGGGAGCCCGGCGCTCGTCGTCGAGCGCGTCGGCTGGCACGATGGCCGACCGGTCGAGTACACGCGGTCGGTCATGCGGGGGGACCGCTACCGCGTGAACGTCAGGCTGCGGCGGACGGCGTCGGCACGTGGGCGGCGGCGATCACCGGGCATCGGGACCCCTCGCTGACGCCCTACGAGTCTCGAAGGCGGTCGCCGCTGTCAGCATCGAACCATGAGGCACGGCGTAGATCGAGGTCCACCGACACCGGGCCCTGGGGCTCGGATCGGAACTCGCTCCCGACACGGCATACGACGGTCTGATCGCCAACCTGGACGTAGGCGAGCGCGTCTGCGCCCAACCGTTCCACCAGCGCGAGGTGTCCCTGAAGCATGACGTGCTCCGGTCCGGCACGATCCTCGCGCGTCTCGGCTTCCCTTCGCGACACCCCTCGACGGCGCAGGCCGTACGCGATGTTGCCGAGAACGGTCATGTGCGGGAAGAGCGCGTAGCTCTGGAAGACGAAGCCGCACCCGCGGTCACGGGCTGGCACGGGGGTGACATCCTGACCGTCGATCAGGACGCGTCCGGCGCTCGGCTGCTCCAGTCCCGCGATCAACCGGAGCAGCGTGCTCTTGCCGGCGGACGGACCCAGGATCACCAGGAACTCGCCGTCAAAGATCTCGAGGTTGAGGTCCCGGATGGGAGCGACGGCTCCGAACGTCTTGCTGAGACCCCTGACTTCGACGGCCACCGGTCGCCCGGGCGCAGATCCCTCGGGGGTCACGGCACGCTCGCCGCTGTGACCGAGTCGCGCCCTGCTGATATCACGCGCGTGCTCCACATCTCGTGGTCAGGCCAACACGAGGAAGTGCCGCTCGGCGTAGTCGCCGAGGAACGTCAGGAGCGTGACCATGATCAGGTACCCGGCCGCCACGCCGATGTAGATCGGAAGGTCCTGGAACGTCGACGAGATGATGTTCTGGCCGACCAGGAACAGTTCGGTGACGCCGACGAACGCAACCAGCGACGAGTTCTTCAGCGACATGATGATCTGGTTCATGAGCGGGGGCACCATCCGAGCGCTGGCCTGCGGGAAGATCACGAGGGCGAGGGTGACCGAGCGCCGGCTCTCCATGTCGCCCGCCTCCCACTGCTCCTTGTCGATCGACAGGATGGAGGCTCGCA
>JAKAAV010000228.1 GCA_021802185.1 Chloroflexota bacterium
CGCCTGGCCCTGGGTGACCCGGTAGGCCGGGTGGCCCATCAGCGCGTAGGCGAGCGTGGTCTTGCCCGAGCCGTTGGGGCCCATGATCGCGTGGACCTCGCCCTTCGGGACGGTGAGGTCGATCCCGGCGAGGATCTCGCGGTCCGGCTGCGCGATCGGGACGACGTGCAGGTCGCGGATCACGAGCTCGTTGCCGCCCTCGGCGGCCTCCGGCACGGGCTCGCGCGTGGTCATCGGAGCCGCAGCCGGGATGCCGCCCGCAGCCGGGAGGTTCCCCGCGGCCGGGCCACGGCCAGGTGCGGCGACGTCGCCCGCGGCCGGGCCACGGCCAGGTGCGGGAACGCTCCCCGCGGCCGGGCCGCTGCCGTCGCGCGCGGTCGTATCGGGATGATTGGTGTCGGTCACGGCGGAAACTCGGCTCCTCGATGGACGGCCGGGCGCCCGATCGGGCCGGGCGTCGGCCGACGGTTGGTCAGACGACGACGTGCGCGGGGTGGACGCCGGGGGTCGGGATCGGTGGGGACGCCAGCTCGGCAAGGGTCAGCGAGTCGACGGCGGCATTGATCGCGTCGCGCACTTTCACCCAGAGGGTGTTGACCGTGCAGAACGTCGTGCGGCCGCACTGCCCGGACGTCTCGCGATCGTGTGAGGCGCAGATCATCGGGACGATGGGGCCCTCGAGAGCGCGGAGGACGTCACCCATGCGGATCTGCTCGGGCGGGTTCGCGAGCGTGTATCCGCCTCGCGCGCCGCGGTGGCTGACGACCAGGTCGGCCTCACGCAGGCTGACGACGAGCTGTTCCAGGTACGGGCGCGGCAGGTCCTCGTGCTCGGCGACGTCGGCGAGGCTCAGGGGCCCCTCGCCGTAGTGGCGGGCAAGCTCGACCATCAGGCGCACGCCGTATTCGCCCTTCGTCGAGAAGTGCACGGCGCCGCTGCTCATGAAGCTGGTTCGCACGGTCGAGTCGCTGCCCCCGCTGGTCAGGATCATCGACGGCCCCGCCGGAACAGATCAATTCCGATGGAAATCGTCGGATTTAGTCTAGTGCGTCGGGACGAGCGCCGCAACCTGCGCGTGTGGCACGCTTCCGCCATGCGCGGGTGTCTCACCGTCCTGGCGCTCGGGCTGGTCGCGCTGCTCCTCGCGGCGTGGTTCCTGCCCCCGATCCTGGCACGCGACGCGGTCGAGGTCGCGCTGCGATCGTCCGGATTCACGGCGCAGACCATGTCGATCCACGTCTCCGAGAACCCGCCGCCGTTCCTGCTGCTCGGACGCGCGGACCAGGTGCACGTCGTCGCGACGGGGGCGAAGGTGCGGGGTCTGCGCGCCGACTCCCTGGACGTCACGCTGGCGCACGTCGACGTCGCGCGCCGCTCGTTCGCCTCGATCGACGGCACGCTGAGCGGCGTCAGCGTCCCGCAGGGAGGCGGGGGCGCGTTCTCGGCGAGCGAGGTCGACATCAGCGGGCCGACGAACGCGGCCGTCACGACCCTGCGCCTGAGCCCCGCCGACGTGGTCTCGATGGTGCTCGCGGCCTACGGGGCTGCGGCGCGCGAGGTGCCGATCGGCGTCGAGCTGCTGCCACCGTCCGGACTCACGCTGACCTTCGCAGGCAGGCAGGAGGCGGCGAGCCTCGCGGTCGGCTCCGACGGGAGCCTGCTGATGCGCGCCGGCTCACTGTCGTTCACGCTTGCGCGGCCGGAACCCGACCTGCCGCTGCAGATCCGGACGGTTGCCGTCGACGCATCCGGTCTCGTCGTGTCGGGAGTCATGGACGCGCGCTCCCTGCTGCCGTGACCCGCGATCTCACCCCGCGTGCGCGACTGCCCTGATGGACGACCATCTGCCGCCCGGGCTCCGGCTCATGGCCTCTGAGTGGCGGGCGTTCGCCGCTCCGGCGTATCGGCGCTACCTCGTCCTGGCGCTGTGCCAGGGCGTCGTGCTCGCGCTGTCGGGCGTCGCGCTGGCCATCCCCCTGTTGATCGAGCTCGGCCTCGGACCCGGTCCGACGACGCTCGTCGCGTCGCTCGCGGTGATCGGGCCTGCCGCGCAGTTCGCGGTGCCCGGCCTCCTCCGTCGCACCGACGGGAACCTGCGCCTCGTCACCCTGGCGTCGGCTGCGCTCGGCGAGACCCGCGGGCTGTGGCTCGGCCTGATCGCCGTCCTCGTCGCCCTTGGCGTCGGCAACGCGCTGCTCGTCGCCGGACTCGTGCTCGCGACCGCGGCGATGGGCGTGTTCTCCGGCGTGGCGTCGGCGAACCTGCAGGCGTGGCTGGCCGTGATCCTGCCCGAGCAGGAGCGCCGGTTCGTCGCGCCGAGGATCGTCGGGCTCGGCCTGGCCGTGAGCGCCGTGCTGCTGGTCCTCGTCGCGCTCGTGCTCGACGCCGCAGCACGAGCGTTCGGCGTCGGGATCTACGCCGTGTGCTTCCTCGCGGCGGGCGTCGCCGGGGCCGTCGAGGTGGCGGCGCTGTCGCGCCTCCCGAGCCCCGGCCGGGTCCGCGTCCCGCGCCTCGGCCCGGAGATGCCCGCGCCGCCCGGCTGGCGCCGGTTCGTGGCGATCGCCACGCTCGCGAGCCTCGGCTCCGGCCTCGCGCCGTACTACTCGGTGTACGTGATGAGCGTCCTCCGGGCGTCGGCCTCGTTCGCAGTGGCGCTCTCCGCGCTCACCTCCGGCGCAGCGGTCCTGGCATCGACCTTCGGGGCGGCGCTGCTCGCCCACAACTCGTCGTCGCGGCTGCTGCGGCTCGGGTACCTGAGCCTGGGCGGCGGCTGGATCGCGGCCCTCGCCACGACGCCGCTCAACCCGCTCGCGCTCCCGTGGTTCGTCGCGATCGCGCTGTTCGTGAGCGCGGGCGGCGCGATCGTCCAGATCGCCACGAACGAGCGCCTGTTCCGGCTGGCCGCCGGTCCGGCCGTGATGGCGCAGCAGGGGCGCTTCGTCGCGATCGCGTCGGGCGCCACCGCCGCCGGGCAGCTCGCCAGCGCGCTGGCGCTCGCGGTCGCCCCCGTCGGCTACCCGGTCTTCGCCGTGCTGTTCGTCGTCTCCGGCGCCGCGCGGTTCGCGGCGGCGTCGCGACTTCCGGTGCCCGAGTCGTGGTCCGACGCGACGGCCGTGATCGACCTGGCCGACCTCGGACGGAGCTGACGCATCTCGGTTGAAATGCCGGCACCGGGAATTGCGATACTCGCGCGGCACATTGGCAGGCGCGCGCACTCCTGCGGCATTCCCCCCGGGTCCGCGCACGTGATACAACCCTGTCACGCCGATGACATGGTCCTCGCGCTTCCTGTCAGGTCACGGCTCCCTCGGAGTTGCAGTGAACACCCTGTCCCGATCGTTCGTCGTGTCCACACTTGCCGCCGTCCTGGCCGTGACCACGGCCGCTGCGCCCGCGCTCGCGAAGGGTGGACCGCCGTCGGGCTCGGGGTCGAAGACGTCGACGACGACCACGGGCAACGACATCTCCTGGCCCCAGTGCACGGGCTCGCTCCCAAGCGGACAGGCGTTCGGGATCGTCGGGGTCAACGATGGCCTGGCGAACAACCTGAACCCGTGCCTGGCCGGCGAGCTCACCTGGGCCTCCAACTCCACCGGCAAGTCGTCGCCCGGCACTCAGCCGAAGGCGTCGCTGTACGTCAACACGGCGAACCCCGGGTCCGGCGTCGGCGACTGGCCGAAGACGAACGACGCATCGATCCCGAACCCCTACAACGGTTGCTTCGCGGTCAACGGCTCCTACGACACCCAGGGCTGCGCGTTCCAGTACGGATGGGAGCGTGCGACACAGGACATGCAGTGGCTCGCGCAGAGCGCCACGACCGGCGTGACCCTCAATCCCGCGGATTACGTGTGGTGGCTCGACGTCGAGACCGGCAACAGCTGGGAAACCGGGACAGCGGGTCTCGCCAACAACGCCGCCGACCTCCAGGGCATGGTGGCGGCGTTCGCGTCGGCCACGGGGCAGTCGCCGGCCGTCATCACCGGCGTCTACAGCACGTCCTCCCAGTGGAACCAGATCACGGGGACGCCGACGGGCACGCCGGCAGGCAACCTCGCCGGCCTGCCGAACTGGATCCCGGGCGCGCGCACCGCGAGCGGCGCCGCGTCGAACTGCGGTCTCGCGCCGTTCACCGGTGGTGTCGTCGTGCTCACGCAGTGGTTCGGCAAGCCGTTCGACGGGGACTACGCCTGCCGGTAGTCGGCCCCCGCGAAACCACCCGCTGCCAGGCGAGCGACTCCCCGGCGCACCGCACCAAGCGCTCCCCCGACCGGCCGCGCGCTCCGCTGCCGCTGTGGCCGATTGCGTCGACTTGGCCGCGATCCCCCGCCCGACGCCTGCTGCACGACGAACGACGTCTATTACTCTCGACAAGAAGACGCGTTCATGACTAGAGTATTGACCATGAGTCGGCCCGCCAGGATGCTGTTCCCCGCCACCCAGCGTCGTGCGGAGGCGCTGGGCGCGCGCCTCCGCGCCGCGCGCCTGCGCCGGCGCATGAGTGAGACAGAGATGGCCGAGCGCGCCTTCG
>JAKAAV010000229.1 GCA_021802185.1 Chloroflexota bacterium
CCGAGGCCCGGGCATCCGCGCTCGACGCCTGACCGACACACCACACGAAGGGATCCTGAACACGCATGGCTGAACAGGTGCAGATCAAGGCCGAGACCGTCAAGGAGCTCCGCGAGCGGACGGGCGCCGGCTTCATGGACTGCAAGCGCGCTCTCGAGGAAACCGCCGGCGATTTCGACGCCGCCGTCGCGCTCCTGCGCGAGCGGGGCAAGTCGGCCGCGGAGCGGAAGGCCGGCCGCGAGGCGCGCGAGGGCCAGGTCGCGAGCTACATCCACCCGGGCGGACGGGTCGGCGTCCTGATCGAGGTCAACTGCGAGACCGACTTCGTGGCGCGGACCCCCGAGTTCCAGAAGCTCGTCCGCGACCTCGCGATGCAGGTCGCCGGGCTCGCGCCACAGTACCCGACGGTCGAGTCCGTCCCCACGGACGTGCTCGAGGCGAAGAAGGCCGAGCTGGCTGACGATCCAGCGGTCCAGTCGAAGCCGGAGCACATCCGCGGCCAGATCGTCGAGGGCCAGCTGAAGAAGTGGTACTCGCAGGTCGTGCTGACGGAGCAGCCGTTCCGCGATACCGACATGACGGTCGGGCAGCTGCTCACCGACAGCATCGCGACGATCGGCGAGAACATCCGGGTCCGGCGGTTCGAGCGGTACCAGCTGGGCGAAGAGCTGTGACGGACCCCGGAACCTCCGCGTCACGGCCGGGCGGGGGTCCGGGGCTCCGTCGCCGCTACCACCGCATCCTGCTCAAGCTCTCCGGCGAGGCGCTCCTCGGCGACCTCCCCTACGGCGTCGACCCGGCGTTCTGCACGTTCATCGCGAAGCAGCTCGTCCAGGTTCGCGACGCAGGCGTCGAGGTGGCGATCGTCGTCGGCGGCGGCAACATCTTCCGTGGGATGGCCGCCGCCGCGAAGGGGATGGACCGCGCGACGGGCGACTACATCGGCATGCTCGCAACCGTCATGAACGCGCTCGCCCTCCAGGACGCGATCGAGAAGGAGGGGCTCGACACGCGCGTCATGAGCGCGCTCACGATGAACGAGGTCGCCGAGCCGTACATCCGGCGGCGCGCCGTGCGGCACCTCGAGAAGGGCCGCATCGTGCTTCTGGCCGCCGGGACGGGCAACCCGTACTTCACGACGGACACCGCCGCGGCGCTTCGCGCCGTCGAGATCGACGCCGAGGTGCTCCTGAAGGCCACGCGGGTCGATGGCGTGTACGATGCCGACCCGCTGCTGCACCCCGAGGCGCGGCGGTACGACAACCTGACCTACGTCGACGTCCTCACCGATCGGCTCCAGGTGCTCGATGCGACCGCCGTGTCCCTGTGCATGGAGAACGACCTTCCGATCGTCGTCTTCGACCTCAACCGGCCGGATAACATCCTCAACGTGGCCCTCGGCGAACCGGTCGGCACGATCATCAGCGGAGGTGCGAGCGCATGAGCAGCCAGGCCCTGGCCGCCACGGAACCGAAGATGGCGCGCGCGGTCGACGTCATGGTGCGGGACTTCCAGGCGGTGCGAACTGGCCGCGCCTCGACCGCGCTCGTCGAGCGGCTGACGGTGGAGTACTACGGGAACCCGACGCCGCTCAACCAGCTCGCCGGCATCAGCGTTCCCGAGTCGCACTCGATCGTGATCCAGCCCTGGGATCGCGCCGCGCTCGGTGCCATCGAGAAGGCGATCCAGAAGAGCGACCTGGGCCTGACGCCGAACGTCGACGGATCCGTCGTGCGGCTCAACATCCCGCAGCTCACCGAGGAGCGGCGGCGCGACCTCGTCAAGCAGGTGCACCGGCGCATGGAGGAGGCGAGGGTCGAGATCCGCAACCTCCGCCGCGAGGCCGCCGAGGAGATCAAGCGCGAGGAGCGCGACGGCGAGATCAGCGCCGATGAGGGCCGCCGCGAGCTCGAGCAGCTCCAGAAGCTGACGGACCGGTTCGTCGAGGAAGTCGACCGGCACGGCAAGGCGAAGGAGCAGGAGGTCCTCGCCGTCTAGATGGAGGCGCCCGCCGTCCCTCGCCACGTGGCGATCATCATGGACGGCAACCGCCGCTGGGCCCGCGCGCACGGCGTGAGCGAGACCGAAGGGCATGCCGCCGGGGTCCGGGCGATCCGCCCGCTGCTGTACCGCGCCGTGGAGCGCGGCGTCGGCGTCCTCTCGATCTACGCGTTCAGCCGCGAGAACTGGGGCCGCTCAGCGGAGGAGGTCGCGGCGCTCTTCGACCTGCTGCGCTCGGCGATCCGTGAGGAGACGGCGGAGCTCCGGACGCAGGGGGTCGAGGTTCGGCTGCTCGGCCGGCTCGCGGAGCTGCCCGAGGAGACGCGTCGCTCGATCGTCGAGGGCCTCGAGGCGACGCGCGGGGGGCGGAGGCTCCTGCTCAACGTCGCGTTCAACTACTCGGGCCGTTCCGAGATCGTCGACGCGGTGCGCCGGGCGATGGCCGACGGGCTGGCGCCCCAGCAGGTGGACGAGGACGCGATCGAGGCCCGACTGTACACGGCGGGCGTTCCCGACCCCGACCTGCTCATCCGCACGGCCGGGGAGTCGCGACTGAGCAACTTCCTGATCTGGCAGGCCGCCTACGCCGAGCTCTGCTTCTCCGAGCTCCTGTGGCCCGACTTCGGGCCCGACGCCTTCGACGAGGCGCTCGCCGAGTATGCCCGGCGGACGCGCCGCTTCGGGCGCTGACGGCGTGCTCAGGCAGCGCCTGCTGAGCGCCGCGATCCTCGTCCCCGTCGTCGTCGCGATCTTCCTGCTGGGCCGGCCGTTCATCGACGGCTTCCTCGTGGTGGTCGCGGCGCTGGCCGCGTGGGAGACGTTCGCGCTCCTGCGGCGCGCGCGGTACCGCGCGTTCCCGCTGTACGGCACGCTGCTGGCCGCGGCGCTCGTCGTGGCCGGGGCCGTGGTGCCGGCCGTGTGGCCCGCCGGGTCGGCCGGGGCTGCCGGGCCCGTGCTCGTCGCGGTGCCCGCGGTCGGGATCCTGCTCGCCGGCGCCGCCGCGCTGTGGGTGCCGGACCCGCGGGACGGGTTCGCGGCCTGGATCGGGACCTCGTTCGGCGCCGTCTACGTCGGGCTGCTCGCCTTCGCGCCGCTGCTGATGGCCATCGCCCCGCCGCTCGATTCCGGCGCGCTCCTCGGTGCGCTCGGCCCGGGCCGCGGATGGCTCCTCGTGCTGATCGCGGCCGTCTGGTCGTACGACTCGTTCGCCTACGCGTTCGGGCGCGCGTTCGGGCGCCGGCGCTTCCTCCAGCACGTGTCGCCGTCGAAGACGTACGCGGGCCTCGCCGGCGGGCTCGCGGGGGCGGTGGTCGTGGCCGCGCTCGTGCTCGCCGGTCTCGGGCGGTCGCCGCTCGAGGGGATCCCCGTCGGGCTTCTCGTCGGCCTGTGCGCGCAGGCCGGCGACCTGGCGGAGTCGATGCTGAAGCGCGCGGCCGACGCGAAGGACTCGGGGCGGCTGATTCCCGGGCACGGTGGCATGCTCGATCGCGTGGATTCGTTCCTGTTCGCGGCGCCGGTGCTCGCCGCCTACGTCGCGCTCGCGCCGAGGTGACTCCGGCGACGCCCTCGGGACGCGGCGCCCCGATTCGCGCGGTCCTCCTCGGCTCGACGGGCTCGATCGGTCGCCAGACCGTCGACGTCCTGTCGCGGCTGCGCGACCGCTTCGAGGTCGTGGCGCTGGCAGCCGGCCGGGACCGGGAGACGCTCGAGGCGCAGGCCGCGGCGCTGCGGCCCGAAGTCGTCGCGCTCGTCGACCGCGACGCGCGCGCCGGTCTCCGGCTGCCGGACGGCGTGGCCCTGGACGACTCGCCGGACGCCCTCGTGCACCTCGCGGCCCGTCCGGACGTCGACCTTGTCGTCGTCGCGACGGGTGGCCTTGTCGGCCTTCGGCCCGTCCTCGCCGCGCTGCGCGCCGGGCACGTCGTCGCGACGGCGAACAAGGAGACGCTCGTCAGCGGGGGACACCTCGTGATGCCGCTCGCCCGTCGCCTCGCTGATGCCCACGATCCCGCTCCGGACGCCGCCCGGCGCCTGGCGTGGCTCCGGCCGATCGACTCCGAGCATTCCGCGATCTGGCAGTCGCTCGCGGGCGAAGGTCCGGCGACGATCGCCCGTATCTGGCTCACCGCGTCCGGCGGCCCGTTCCGGGCGCTGCCTGCGGCCGAATTCGCGCGCGTCACGCCCTCGATGGCCCTCGCGCACCCCACGTGGCGGATGGGCGCCAAGATCACGATCGATTCCGCAACGCTCATGAACAAGGGCCTGGAGGTCATCGAGGCGGACCGGCTGTACGATGTGGGCCTCGCGCGGATCTCCGTCGTCGTCCACCCCCAGAGCGTCATCCACTCGGCCGTGGAATTCGTCGACGGGTCCGTCAAAGCCCAACTCGGACTTCCCGACATGCGCATTCCCATCCAGTACGCACTCACGTTCCCCGATCGCGCGCCGTCACCGGCGCCGCGGCTCGGGCTCGACGAGCTCGGCTC
>JAKAAV010000230.1 GCA_021802185.1 Chloroflexota bacterium
GTGCTGGCCGCCGGCGCGGTGGTCGCGCCGGTGCCGCCGCACGCCGCGACGATCATCAGCGCCGCACCCGCGGCGAGCAGTGACGTCCGTCTGCTGGTGGTTCGCTCCATGTGCCTGGACCTCCTTGTGACCGGACTGGATGGGTCGAGCTGGACGCGCGATCGCGGGACGCCGGGGGTGGGGTCATTCGCGGGGGGTCGAATGGCTCACTCTCCTCTCTCGTACGGCTTGCCAAGGACAGCGGGCTGCCGGAAACGGCGGCCCACCCAGAGCAGCGCGAGCACCGTCAGGACGGCGGGCGCGGTCGCGGCGAGGTCGGACGCGCTCAACGGGATGATCCCGAGGGCCTTCCATGCGAGCACGACCGCGGCCACGAGCCCGTAGAGCAGCGAGCCGCCCATCACGCCGACCGCGGTCCACGCGCCGAAGTACACGAGCGCGACGGCGATGAAGCCCTCGCTCTGGGTGAGGTTCTGCTGGAAGATCCCGTCGTAGAGCAGGAGGCTGGTGCCGGCCAGCCCCGCGAGCGAGCAGCCGATGAGCACGGCGGACCACCGGATCCGTGCCACGCTGACGCCGAGGCTGTCGGCGGCGGCCGGGTTCTCGCCCGCGGCCTTGATCTTCATCCCGTACGTCGTGCGGTTGAGGACGAACGTCACGACGGGCACGAGCAGGAACGCGAAGTACACGATGACCGTCTGCTGGAAGAACATCGGCCCGAGGATCGGGACGTCGGCCAGCAGCGGGATGCGGAACGGCGGCAGCGACGCGATCGGCAGGGGCGTCCCGACGAGCTTCACGAACAGCAGGTCCGAGAGCCCGAGCCCGAAGAGGTACACCCCGATCCCGCTGATCCCCTGCTCGGCCTTGAGCGTGACGCTGATGAAGGCCGTCGCGACCCCCATGACGAAGCCGACGCCCACTCCCGCGAGCGCCGCCAGCCCGAGGTTCCCGGTGCTGAGCGCGACGTAGTAGCTGGTGAACGCGGAGAGCAGCATGATCCCGTCGAGCCCGAGGTTGATGACTCCGCTGCGCTGGCCGATCGTCTCGCCGAGCGACGCGAGCAGGAACGGCGTCGCCAGCGCGATGCCCGAGGCGATCGTCGCGGTCAGGACGGCCTGCGTGAAGAACTGCGTCATGCGCTTCCCCCGTCGACGAGCGTGGCGGGCGGGTCGCCGGCCGCGGGAGGGGCTCCGGCCGCCGGCGGCGCTCCGGGCGCCTTGACCGGCACGGACTGCGCGAGCGCGAGGGCGCGGCTTCGCGCGCGGCGGCGGAGGTACTCGAGCGACACGATGAACACGACGGCGAGCCCGATGAGCGTCGTGACGAGGTCGGGCGGCACGCCGGTCGCGACCTGCAGGGAGTTGCCGCCGACGACGAGGCCGCCGAACAGGAACGCCGACACGATGGCGTACAGCGGGTTCAGCCCGCCGAACAGCGCGACGACGATCCCGTTGAACCCCGCCGATCCCGTGAACCCGGTCAGGCTCCCGTCCGTCACGAGCCGATGGGACAGGCTGCCGAACACCAGGAGCGCGCCGGCGAGACCGCACATCGCGCCGCTCAGCGTCATCGCGAGCGTCACGGTCCGCTTCACTGGCATGCCCGCGTACGTAGCCGCCGGCACGGACAGCCCGACGGCCCGGATGCGGAACCCGAAGCTCGTCCGCCAGAGCAACAGGTACACGGCGATCGCGACCAGGACGGCGAGCGGCACGCCGAGGTGGAGCTGCGTGCCGGGCACGATGATCGGGAGCCAGGAGTTCGGCGACAGCAGCTTCGTCTCGGGGATCAGGCCGCCGGTCGAGAACGCCGACCTGTCGACCATCGGGCCGGCGAGCAGGTAGTTCATGAGCTGCACGGCGACGAGGTTCAGCATGATCGTGCTGAGGATCTCGTTGACGTTGAAATAGGCCTTGAACGCGCCGGGGATGGCGCCCCAGACCGCGCCGCCGGCGGCGCCCGCGAGCAGGACGAGCGGGATCAGCACGACGCTCGGCAGGTTCCCGAACGCGAGGGCCATCGCAGCGCTCGCGAGGCCGCCCATCGCGATCTGGCCCTCGCCGCCGATGTTGAAGACGTTCGCCCGGAACGCGATGCAGATACCGACCGCCACGAGCAGGAGCGGCGCGGCCTTGACGGCCGTCGTCCCGAGCGCGTAGCTGCTGCCGAATGCGCCCTGGACGAGCGCCTGGTACCCATAGATGGGGTTGGCGCCGAAGGCGGCCATCATGACCGCGCCGACGAGCAGGGCGGCGACGAGCGCCGCCGGCAGCGCCGCCCAGCTGAAGAGGAGGAGGCGCCAGTCAGCGCGGCTCGCCCCGGCCGCTCCGGCTCCGGTCACGCCGTGCGGGCCACGGGGACGAGCCGCCATGCGAACGGCGGGACGTCTGTCGTCTCTGGAGTTCGGTTCCGGTGCATGCGATCCATGTCGAACCGCCGATCTCCCACGAGTGCCAGACGTTAGTCGTCCGACATGCACGCGCGGCTGTTTTGGCACGCGCAGGATACACGCCCAAGAGCCGTTCGGCCTGTTCCGATTCCCCCGCCCGAATGGGAGGCGCGGCGGGACGTCGTGGACCGCGCGGAAGGCCGGCCGGCGGCGTGGGCGGGGTCCGCGGGGTGCGAACCTGCCGAACAGCACTATGAATCCGTGCCGACGGTGTGCCAAGACAGTGCGTAAGATGTCAGATGACTAGCGTCTGACGCCCAGACGACGTCGCTGACGTCCGCACAAGTCCACCGGCGTCGAGTCGCCGGTGCCGGACTTACGCACTCGAGGCATGCGATGGTTCGCCGCGGTCCCACGCTCGCTCGCCAGGCCGCTCTCGAGATCCTCGACGGGATTCGCTCGGGGGAGCTCGCCGGCGAGGACGGGTTGCTGCCTTCGGAGGCGGCGCTGAGCCAACGCCTCGGCGTCAGCCGAGCGACGCTGCGCGAAGCGCTGTCGCAGCTCGAGCACAGCGGGATGATCGTGCGACGCCACGGCATCGGGACGTTCGTCAGCCGCGGCCAGCCGCTGATGGAATCCGGACTCGAGCAGCTCGAGAGTCTCGAGACGCTCGCGCGCCGCACCGGCGTCGACAGCCACATGGGCCAGTGCGACATCGAGGAGCGCGTCGCGACGCGCGTCGAAGCGGACGCGCTCGGGCTTCCCGCCCCGGTCCGGGTCTTCGCGGTGGAGCGCGTCATGCTCTCCGGGGAGCGGCCCGTCGCCTACCTCATCGACGTCGTTCCCACGGACGTCCTCGACCCCAGGCAGCTGCGTGAGTCGTTCCACGGCTCGGTGCTCGACCTGCTCCTCGAGCGCGGCGATCCGCCGCTCCAGCATTCGCACACGGAGCTCTGCGCCGAGGCCGCGAGCCCCGAGCTCGCGCGGGCCATGCGCCTCGAGCCGGGCGACCCGTTGCTCAGGCTCACCGCGCAGCTCTACACCACCGATGGTCGCGCCGTCGACTACTCGGTGAGCTACTTCAGCCCCGGGCATTTCCGGTTCCACGTCATCCGCCGGGTCAGCCAGCTCGCCCCGCCGAGCGGCGGCTGGACGACCGATCGGGCATCCGATCGTGCGGTCGACGGGATCGGGAAGCAGGGTGCCGCCGAGCCCAACGCGAGCGACCGCGCCCGCGAGACGGGCGACGCGGCACGCGACCCGGACGCCGGCGACAGGGAACTGGCGGCCGTGAGCCCCTGACCGTCACCCCGTCTCCGGGGACATCCAGCACGCGCGTCTCTCGATCCAGGAGTTCGGACAAGCGGACCGCAGGGAGCGGTCCAAGGAGGGTCTGATCGCATGCGCAGCTTCGCAGGCCGCGACATCCTGTCGCTCAAGGACTTCAGCCGCGACGAGTTCTTCCGCGTCTTCCAGGTTGCGAACGACCTCCGGCCGTTCGCGCGGGACCGCCGGAACACCGATCTGCTGAAGCACAAGACGATGCTGACGGCCTTCTACCAGCCCAGCACCCGCACGCGCCTCTCGCACGAGGCCGCGATGCTCCGCCTGGGCGGCAGCGTCCTGGGCTTCTCCGACGCGAAGATGACCCGCGCCGGCGACTTCTACCAGGAGTCGATCAAGGACACGTTCCACATGCTGGAGTACTACGCGGACGTCATCGCGATCCGCCACTTCCAGCAGGGCGCGCCGGCGGAGGCCGCGAAGTGGGCGTCCGTGCCGGTCATCAACTGCGGCGACGGCTGGGGCGAGCATCCCACCCAGGTCCTCACCGACCTCTACACGATCCTCCTCGAGAAGGGCACGCTCGACGGCCTGACCTACCTGCTGGTCGGCGACATGCGCATGCGCACGATGCACTCGATCCTCTACGCGCTGTCGCAGTTCGACGCGAGGGCGATCGTGGTCGGCCCGCCCGACATGAGCCTGCTGCCCGAGTTCAAGGCCGAGATCGACCTGCTGAACGTGGACTACGTCGAGGCTGGCGACGTGCGCGACGTGAT
>JAKAAV010000231.1 GCA_021802185.1 Chloroflexota bacterium
GCGCGGACCACCGACTGCCGGCGTGGCGTCGAGCGGCACCGGCGCGGGCAGATCGCCCGCCGACGTCCACGAGCCGAACCGCTCCGCGACGAGGTCGACGACGGGCAGGTCGGCGAGGTCCCCCGCGACGATCGCGGTCGCCCGGCGCGGCTCGAGCAGCGCCGGGTAGCGCGACAAGATCGCGGTGCGGTCGATGCCGGGCACCGTCTTCTCGGTCCCGCCGACAGGCCGGCCGAACGGCGACGAGGCGTCGTAGATCGCGGCGTGGAAGGCCCGCTCCGCCCGCCGTCGCGGGTCCGCGCGCGCCTGCAACAGGTCGTTCTCGCGCTCCTGGCGGAGCCGCGTCACCTCGTGCTCGGGGAACGTCGGCTCGAGCACGACCTCGGCGAGCAGGTCGAGCGCGGCGGCAAGGTTCCGACGCGGGACGTCCACCGTCACGACCGTCGTCTCCCAGCCCGACGACGCCTGGATCCCGGCCCCGAGCCGCTCCGACGCCTCGATGAGCCCGACGGCGTCGTGGCGCGCGGTGCCCTCGGTCAGCACCTCCGCGGTCAGCACCGTCACCCCGGCGATGCGCGCCGGCTCGGCACCGGCCCCACCCTCGAGCATGAGCTGCGCCGTCAGCAGCGGCCGGCGCGGCAGGTGCGACGCGAGCACGGTGAGCCCGTTGGGGAGCACGGTCCGGGTGAAGCCGGGGAAGTGGTACGGGCGAGGCGTTCCGGGGGATGGACGGTGGTCGAGCACGTCGAGACCGCTCACGCGGCAACCTCCTCGGCCGACTGCCCCTCGGGTACGTATGTCAGCACGGCGACGTTGTCGGGCCGGATGACGTCCGCCATCGCGCGCTGGATCGCCGACCCGTCGACGGCGAGGTACCGGGCCAGCTGTTCGTTGATGAGCGCCGGCCGATCGAACAGCGTGGCGTACATCGCGAGCCGATCGGCGACCTCGTCGATGCGTCCGAGGGCCGCGAGCTCCTCCGACTCGATCAGCGCCCGCGCGCGCACGAGCTCGTCCTCCGTCACGGGTTCGGTCGCCATTCGCTGCAGCTCCTCGCGCATCTCCGCCTCGACCGTCTCCGCGTCGCTCTCCGGACGCACGGTCGCCCAGCCGGCGAGGATCGACGCCCCCTCGACGAGCGGCAGCACGAACAGCACGACGTCCTGCGCGATCCGGCGCTCACGCACGAGCCGCCGGTACAGCCGGCTCCCCTGCCCGCCCGCGGCGATCTGGGTCGCGACCTCGAGCGCGTCGAAGGCCGGCGTCCCGAACGGCGGGGTGCGGTATCCGAGGTGCACGCGCGTGAACGGGACGCGGTCGGGAACCGTCTCGCGGACCTCGCGGCCGATGTGCGGCGGGAGGCTCAGGTCGCCGAGGGGCGGGATCCCCGGACTGCGCGGGATCGGCTCGAAGTAGCGGCGCGCGGCCTCGAGCGCCTCGTCGGGCTCGACGTCGCCGGCGATCGCCAGCACGGCGTTGTCGGGGGCGTAGTACGTCCGGAAGAACGCGCGCACGTCCTCGAGCGAGGCCGCGTCGAGGTCCGCCATCGACCCGATCGGGGTGTGGTGGTAGGGATGTTCGGGCGGCATCACGGCGGCGACAAGACGCTCGTAGAACGACCCGTACGGGCGGTTGTCGTAGCTCTGCCGCTTCTCGTTCTTCACGACGTCGCGCTGGTTGTCCAGGTTCTCCTGGTTGAGGGCGTCGAGCAGCGTGGCCATCCGGTCGGCCTCGAGCCAGAGTCCGAGCTCGAACCGGTGCGACGGGAGCGTCTCGAAGTAGTTCGTGCGGTCGAAGTACGTCGTCCCGTTCACCACGCCGCCGGCGGCCTGGACGACCGCGAGGTGCTCCGCCTTCCCGACGTGACGCGATCCCTGGAACATCAGGTGCTCGAACAGGTGCGCGAACCCGGTCCGGCCCGTCACCTCGTGCTTCGATCCCACGTCGTACCAGACGTTGACCGCGACGACCGGCGCCAGGTGGTCGGGCGCGACGATCACCCGCAGCCCGTTCGAGAGCCGGTGATCGGCGAAGCGGATCACCGGAACGCTCGGATCGATCCCGGGCATGCGACCTCCAGGCTGGGCCGGCACGCGGGGTTGGTGCTGGGCGATTGTGCGCGGCGATGCGATTGTGCCATTGCCCGCCGGTCCCCGCCGGGCGGCGTGCTCTTCCGTGGGCACAGCTCTTCCGCCACGGCTCATCCGCCGGGGCTTGACATCGGACGCTGCCGGTGTTAGTCATGTGTCTAACACAAGGGCTGATGGAGTCGAACACGATGCATGCACGGAGGCGTCGGAACAGCGAGCCGGCGACGACTCAGGCGCAGCCCCGCGTCCGCGGCCTGTCGGCCTCCGGTGCGCCGTACTCGGCCTCCTTCGACGCGCGGACGGTGTTCGACTTCCTGATCAGCCTCTCGCTGATGCGCGACGACCAGTCGGACCTCCCACCGGAGGACCAGCGCTGGCTGCGCGACGCGCGTGCCGCGCTCCCGCCCGACATCCGGGCGGGCATGTTCGTCGGCGGCGAGGAGCGAGAGGGGCTCGCGACCGAGATCGCGACGATCGTCGTCGACCGCCCGGAGCTCCGCGACGCGGCCTCCCTGGTGGCGACGGTCGAGGCGATGCCCGCCCCCGACGTGGTCCGCGCGATGCTGAAGAGCCCGGCCAGCAAGGCCCAGGCAACGATCGCGGAGGTCGATCGCGCGCTCACCGGGGACGCGGACGCGCTCGCGGCGGTCGAAGAGCGGCTTGCGTGCACGGCGCACGACGCCGAGATCGGCCAGCTCCGCGCGATGCTTCGCGACCCGGTCGGGACCGCCGAACGGCTTCACCTCGCGCTGCGAGCCTGGCTTCCGGTCTTCCGGCAGATCGAGGGACGCGTGCGAACCGTCCTCGAGCGCGACGTCGAGGCGCGACGCAGGGACATGGACCTCCCCGCGCCGGAGCTCGTGGAGCGCACGACAGCCGGGATCCGGCTCCTGCCCGACGGGACGATCTCGCGGGTCATCCTCGCGCCGAGCTACTTCTCGCGTCCGTACAACTGGGCGGTCGTGGGCGAGGGTTGGCGCCTGTTCTGCTACCCCGTCGCCGAGTCGGCGCTGGAGTCGCGCGGCGCGTGGGAGCCACCGGCCGCGACGGTCCAGCTGTACCGCGCGCTCGGCGACGCGAGCCGGCTCCGGATCCTGCACATGCTCGCCGACCGCGACATGTACCTGACGGAGATCGCCCAGCAGCTCGAAGTGTCGAAGCCCACCGCGAGCCACCACCTCGCGCAGCTTCGCGCGGCAGGACTCGTGACCCTCATCGAGGAAGGGGCGCTCACGTACTACTCGCTGCGGCGAGACCGGATCCAGGCGGCCGGCCCGGAGATCGCACGCTACATCTCCTAGTTCGCATTGCACGCGGCGCGCCGCAACATCGCGCGCGGGAGTTAGACGAATGACTGACATGATGCAGATCAATGTGAGAGAGGGAACGGTTCAGATGTTCGACGCAACATTGGGCGTGGGCACCAGGGCAGCGCTCGTGGCGGCCCGGATCGACGACCTTCGGCGCGAGGCCGAGCGCGAGCGGACGGCACGGGAGGCCGGGGTGGCCGCCCGGCGAACGGAGTCCCTCCGCGTCCGTCTCGGACACGCCCTCACGGCGGCAGGCGGCGCGCTCGTCGGGGACGCGGATGCGCGGGTGAGCTCGGGCTCGCGGAAGCCGAAGGCGCAGGCGCACGCGCGTTGACGGCGGTCCCGGGAGCGCCGGGCCGTTCGGTCCCGCGACTTCGCACGCGGCTGTCGCGGACGCGGTCCGGTCGGCACTTCCGGCCGCGACGCGTCCCGGTATGCTCGCGGACGTGAAGACCCTCCCGGTCCTCCCGAGCCGGCGCGCCGACGGCGTGGTCGAGGTCACGTGTCGCGGCGCGGACCTCCTCGATGATCCGCTTCTCAACAAGGACCTGGCGTTCGACGACGAGGAACGCGACGAACTCGGTCTGCGAGGCCTCCTGCCGCCGCATGTCCTGTCGATCGAGGAGCAGGTGGCGCTCGAGCTCGAGCACGTGCGCCGGAAGGCGGACGAGCTCGAGCAGTACATCGGGCTCGCCGCGCTGCAGGACCGGAACGAGACGCTGTTCTACCGGCTCCTCGTGGACAACATCGAGGAGTTCCTGCCGATCGTCTACACGCCGACGGTCGGCCGCGCGTGCCAGCAGTTCAGCCACGTCATGCGGCGGCCTCGCGGCCTGTGGATCACCCCGGACGACTCCAGCCGCATCGCAACGCTGCTGCGCAACGCCCGCAGCGACGACATCCGTCTCATCGTCGCGACCGACAACGAGCGGATCCTCGGGCTCGGCGACCAGGGCGCGGGGGGCATGGGCATCCCGATCGGGAAGCTCGCCCTGTACACCGCCGGCGCCGGAATCCACCCCTCGCACACGCTCCCGATCTCGCTCGACGTCG
>JAKAAV010000232.1 GCA_021802185.1 Chloroflexota bacterium
AAGATGACGCTCGCACGGGACCAGGTCTTGAGGACCCGCTTCTCGTTGCGCCGGTTCATCTCCTGGACGCGGCCGAGGAGACGCGTCTCTACGAACGGCCCCTTCTTGACTGACCGCGACATCAGCGACCTCCTTTCGGCCTAGCTCTTGCGGTGGCGGGACCGCACGATCAGGCGATCCGTCGTCTTGTTGCGCCGGGTGCGCAGGCCCATGGCAGGCTTGCCCCACGGCGTCTTGGGCGGCATGCCGGTCGGCGACTTGCCTTCGCCGCCGCCATGCGGGTGGTCGCGGGGGTTCATCACCACGCCGCGGACCTCTGGCCGCTGGCCCATGTGGCGGGCCCGGCCCGCCTTGCCGAGGCTCTGGTTCTCGTGGTCGAGGTTTCCGACCTGGCCGACCGTCGCGACGCACCCGAGCGGGACGCGCCGCATCTCGCCGGATGGAAGCCGGACCGTCCCGAACTCCCCTTCCTTCGCGAGCAGCTGCGCCGACGCGCCGGCGGACCGGACGATCTGGCCGCCCTTGCCGGGGACCAGCTCGATGTTGTGGATCGTCGTGCCGAGCGGGATGTCCGCCAGCGGCAGCGCGTTCCCGACGCGTGCCTCGACGCCCGGGCCGCTCACGACGACGTCGCCCACCCGGAGCCCGTTGGGCACCAGGATGTAGCGCTTCTCGCCGTCGCGATAGTGCAGCAGCCCGATGCGGGCCGACCTGTTCGGGTCGTACTCGATCGTGGCGAGCCGCGCAGGCACGCCGACCTTGTCGCGCTTGAAGTCGATCCGGCGGTAGTGCTGCTTCTCGCCCCCGCCGCGATGGCGGACGCTGAGGCGGCCCTGGTTGTTGCGCCCGCTCCCCCGCTTCTGGGGCTCGAGGAGCGGCTTGTACGGCTCGTCGGTCGTGATCTCGGCAAACGTCGACCGGGTCATGAACCGCCGGCCGGCGGAGGTCGGCTTGTAGCTTCGCAGCGGCATCGCCTAGACCCCCTCGAAGAACTCGATCTTGTCGCCGGCTGAGACCGTCACGATGGCCTTCCGCCACGGGCTCGTCTCGCCCACGACCCGTCCCCGGCGCGTCCCGCGCCGCTTCTCCTTGGTCTTCGTCGTCGAGACGTTGACCGCGAGCACGGTGACCTTGAAGAGGTCCTCGACAGCCCGCTTGATCTGCAGCTTGTTGGCGTCCCCGTGCACCCGGAACGTGTACTTGTTCCGCTGCGTGAGGTCCATCGACTTCTCGCTGATGACCGGTCGCACGACCACCTGCGCGCTCTGGAGCGTCACGCGTACACCTCCTCGAGCGTGGCGATCGCCGGCTGCTCGATCAACAGGACGTCGGCGTTGAGCACGTCGACCACGTTGAGCGAGTCGGCCAGGATCACGTCGACGTCGGGCAGATTCCGGGCGGAGAGCGTCAGGCGCTGGTCGCGCGACGGGGCCACGAGGAGCACGCGCCCGGCGGCGTTCAGCGCGCCGAGGTACCCGGCGAGCTCGCGCGTCTTGATCGCCTCCATCGCGAGGTCCTCGACGACGCGGACCGCGCCGTCACCGTACTTCGCGGTGAGCGCGCCGCGCAACGCGAGGCGCTTCATCCGGCGCGGCAGCCGCTGCTCGTAGCTCCGTGGATGCGGTCCGAACACGGCGCCGCCGCCCGCGAAGTGGGGCGCGCGACGCGAGCCCTGACGGGCCCGGCCCGTGCCCTTCTGGCGGTACGGCTTCTTGCCGCCGCCGGCGACCTCGCCGCGCGTCTTGGTGTCGTGTGTGCCGAGGTGCCGGCCGGCGAGCTGCGCGACGACGGCCTGGTGCATCACCGCCGCGTTGACCGGGGCGGCGAACAGGGCGTCGGGGAGCTCGACCGTCCCGGCCTCCTCGCCGGTCTTCCGGAAGAGCGTCGTCTGGGCCATCGCTACGCCTTCCTGACCATCACGAGGGCGTTCGGCGCGCCCGGGACCGACCCCTTGACGAGCAGCAGGTTCCGCTCGGGATCCGTCCGCACGACCGTCAGCTTCTTGATCGTGGCCCGGGCGTCGCCCATGTGGCCCGCCATCCCGAGGCCGCGGTAGACGCGGCCGGGCGTCGTGCCCGCACCGACCGACCCCACCTGCCGGTGGGAGTCGGAGCCGTGCGTCTCGGGGCCCCGGCGGTAGTGGTGGCGCTTGATCGTGCCCGAGAACCCGCGCCCCTTGCTGACGCCGGTCACGTCGACCTTGTCGCCGGCCGCGAACAGCTCCTCGACGCGGAATTCCCTCCCGACCTCGTAGTCGTCGACGCTGTCGACCCGGAACTCGCGCGCGTGCTTCACCCGCGGCAGGTCGCGCAGCTGCCCGAGGCGAGGCTTGCTGAGGCGCCTCGCCGTTCCGGTGCCCATCTGGACGGCCGTGTAGCCGTCGCGCTCCGTCGTCCGGAGCCGGGTCACGGTGTTGGGTTCGACGATCAGCACCGAGACGGGGACCATCGTCCCGTCCTCGGCGAATACCTGTGTCATGCCGGCCTTCCGGCCGATGATTCCGATCGACATCACATCTTGATCTCGATGTCGACACCCGCGGCAAGCGAGAGTCGCATCAGGGCGTCCACCGTCTTCGACGAGGGGTCGAGGATGTCGATGAGCCGCTTGTGTGTGCGGATCTCGAACTGCTCCCGGCTGTCCTTGTCGATGAACGGCGACCGCAGGACGGTGAACTTCTCGATGCGGGTCGGGAGCGGCACCGGGCCGACGACGTCGGCGCCCGTCCGCTGCGCGGTCTCCACGATCTGGAGCGCCGACTGATCGAGCAGCCGATGGTCGTAGGCCTTGAGGCGGATCCTGATCCGCTGCTTCGCCATGCCCTACTCCGTGATGCTGGTGATCGCGCCGGCGCCCACGGTGTGGCCGCCCTCGCGGATGGCGAAGCGCTGCCCGGTCTCGAGCGCGATGGGGGTGATGAGCTCGACCGCCATGTCGACGTTGTCACCCGGCATGACCATCTCCATGCCCTCGGGCAGGGTGATGTCGCCGGTGACGTCGGTCGTGCGCAGGTAGAACTGCGGGCGGTAGCCGTTGTAGAAGGGGGTGTGACGGCCGCCCTCCTCGCGCGTCAGGACGTACACCCGGGCGACGAACTTCGTGTGGGGCTTGATCGAGCCGGGCTTGGCGAGGACCTGCCCGCGCTCGATGTCGTCGCGCTCGATGCCGCGCAGGAGCGTCCCGATGTTGTCGCCGGCGCGGCCCTCGTCGAGCAGCTTCTTGAACATCTCGACGCCCGTCACGACGACCTTGCGGGTGGGCCGGATGCCGACGATCTCGACCTCCTCGCCGACCTTGACGAGGCCGCGCTCGACGCGCCCGGTGGCCACCGTGCCGCGGCCCTTGATGCCGAAGACGTCCTCGACCGGCATCAGGAAGGGCTTGTCGACGGCGCGCTCGGGGGTCGGGATGTACGAGTCGACGGCATCCATGAGCTCCTGGATGCAGGCGTAGGCGGGATCGGCCGGGTCGTCGGGGGCCTCGAGCGCCTTCAGCGCCGAGCCGCGCACGACGGGGATCTCGTCGCCCGGGAACTGGTACTTGCTGAGGAGCTCGCGCACCTCGAGCTCGACGAGCTCGAGCAGCTCCGGATCGTCGACCGCGTCGACCTTGTTCAGGAACACGATGATGTAGGGCACCTCGACCTGGCGGGCCAGGAGGATGTGCTCGCGTGTCTGGGGCATGGGCCCGTCGGTGGCGGCCACGACGAGGATCGCGCCGTCCATCTGGGCCGCGCCCGTGATCATGTTCTTGATGTAGTCGGCATGGCCGGGGCAGTCGACGTGGGCGTAGTGGCGGTGCTCGGTCTCGTACTCGACGTGGGCGATCGCGATCGTGATGCCCCGCTCGCGCTCCTCGGGCGCGTTGTCGATCGTGTCGAAGGCGCGGTACTCCGCCTCGCCCTTCAGGGCCAGGTACTTCGTGATGGCCGCGGTCAGGGTCGTCTTGCCATGGTCGATGTGACCGATGGTGCCGACGTTGACGTGGGGCTTGGTGCGCTCGAACTTCTTCTTGGCCATCTTCCGCTGCTCCTCGTGTCCCCTCAGACCTTGGACTTCTGAACCAGTTCCTGGGCGACCTGCGCCGGGACCTCGGCGTAATGCGCGAACTCCATCGAGTAGCTGGCCCGTCCCTGGGTCATGCTGCGCAGGTCGGTCGCGTAGCCGAACATGTTCGCGAGCGGCACGAACGCACGGACGACCTGCGTCGAGCCGCGCGACTCCATCCCCTCGATGTGCCCGCGGCGGCTGTTCAGGTCGCCGATGACGTCACCCATGAACTCCTCGGGCATCGTCGCCTCGACCCGCATGATCGGCTCGAGGATCGCCGGGTCCGCCCGCTCGAACGCGTCCTTGACCGCGAGCGAGCCCGCGATCTTGAACGCCATCTCGCTCGAGTCGACCTCGTGGTACGACCCGTCGTACAGCGTGACCTTGACGTC
>JAKAAV010000233.1 GCA_021802185.1 Chloroflexota bacterium
TCGGGCTGGGGAAGCGCCGCGCCGCCTGAGGCCGGCTGCGGCCCGTGAGGCCGGCTGAGGCCGCGTCACGGCCGCGTCGGGTCCGGCCTCGCCGCCTGGGTCAGCCCTCGGCGGCCTCCGCCGCCGCCCGGTACTGCGGCTGCTCGCGTCGCAGCGCGTCCGGGTTCGTCCCGAGCGCGACCGCGAGCTCGTACGTCGTCAGCTGAAGCGGGATCGCCGTCGCGAGAAGCGACGCGACGGGGGCCGGGAGCCCCGCGGGGATCGGCACGGCGACGCGCCCGGCTGGAAGCAGCGCGGCCGGGATCGCGTCGACGGCTGCTCCGGCGAGGATCGCGCCCGACCGCACGCCCACCCGGCCCACCGCGTCCAGCAGCTGCCGGGCGCGCGCGCTCCGCCGCTCGAGCCCCGGGCCGGCCGTCATCACCACCACCAGGCTCGTGCCGACGTTCATCGAGGGCACGTGCCCGTGCAGCACCGTCTCGAGGTCCCGGAACACCGTCGGGACGTAGGAGGCCTCCTCGATCTTCAGCGCGATCTCGCGCCCGGCGACGCGGTCGGCGCCGGAGGCGGCGACGACGATGACGCGGCTGCCGGCGAGCCCCGCCGCCAGCGCCGCGGCGGCCGGACGCGCCTCGAGACCGGCCTCGAGCGGCGCGCGGAGCATGGACGGCTCCATCACGCGACCCGCGAGGGCGGCGCCGACGAGCGCCGCGGCGACGATCGGCGTGACATACGCGATCGTGTGGCACCACGACAGGTCCGGTGTCCCGGTGCACAGGACTGCCTCCGCGACGGAGGCCGCCGGGCTGTTCGCTGCGGCCGTGATGAGCCCGACCCGGCCGCCGCCCTCCCGCGCCGCGCGCATCGCGTCGATCGTCGCGGCGCTGCCGCCCTCGTGCGTGATCCCGATCGTCGTGCCGGGCCACGCGTGGAGCGCGGCCTCGAGGGCCTGGCGCGGCACGGCGGCGAGGCCCCGGTGTCCGGCGGCGGCCCATGCCTCGTTCCACGTCTCGGCCGCGGCCATCGCGACGTGCTCCGACGTCCCGCAGCCGACGACGGCCGACGGCCACCCGGACGCCGCCGCGGACTCGAGGAGCGCCGCGATCTGCGGTGCGGCGCGCGACGCCGCGGCGTCGGACGCGAGCCGCTCGGCGAGGGCGGGTTCGCGCTCGATCGCCTCGAGCATGAGGAATGGTGGCCCGGAACGCAGCGGCGGCATGTGCGCAGCGGCCCACGGGACCGTGGGGTCGCAGGACGGACGCGCGTCTGATGAAGTCACGTGCACCACCTGGGCTGGTGGAGGCGAGGGCTGGAGTCGAACCAGCGAATGAAGGCCTTGCGGGCCTCCCCCCTTGACCGCTCGGGCACCTCGCCGCCGGGCCATGCTAACCGGGATCGTGCGAGCGCGGCCGTCCCCGACTCGGTTGTCCCCGGCGCGGCCGTCTCCGTCTCGAGCGTCGCCAGGACGGCCGGCGTCGGGCCGGCCCCGGCCGTCCTGGTCGGACGGGCGGTGCCGCCTCGCCGTGCGGTGTCAGCGGACGCGACCGATCCGGTGCGGCGGCCAGTAGCGCGCCCACGGCCGTCCGATGACGGCGGCGGCATCCACCGTCCCGAACGTCCGCGAGTCCGTCGACTCGGCCGGGTTGTCCCCCCGGAGCTCGAGCCGGCCGTCGGCATCCACGTCGACGACCCGCTTCACGAGCCATCTCGACGGCTCCGTCGGGTCCGGCACGGCGACGAGGTCCGCCACGCGCGGACGGCGTTCCGCGAACCCCCGGGAATCGACCAGGAGCCAGTCGCCCGGCTCGAGGGTCGGGCGCATGCTCGTGCCCTCCACGGCGCTCCGGAGCCCCCAGCTCGCCACGAGCCGCGCGACGGGCGGAGCGAGTGCGACGCCGACCGCGGCGATGCCGATACCGAACCGGACTCCGGCGCGGAAGCGCGCGCGGCCCAGGTCGTCGCGGTCGCCGGGTCGCGAGACCCGTGGTCGGGTGCTCGGCACGATCAGGCCTGCGGGCGTCCGCCCTTGGTCTCCCAGAAGATGTCCGCGAACTCCTTCACAAGCGCCTGCAGGTCGGCCGCCGCCTGCGCGTCGACGGTCTGCCTGCACTTGCCGGCCTGCTTCATGATCCGCCACACGAGGTCGTGGAGCTGCGGGTACTTCTCGACGTGCTCGGGCTTGAAGTAGTCGCCCCAGATCACGCGGACCTCGTGCTTCACGAGCTCGGCGTGCTGCTCCTTGACGGCGACACAGCGCACGAACTGGTTCCGCTGGTTCGGGTCGTCGCCGAGGTTCTGGTTGATCAGCTCGACCATCCGGGCGACGGTGCGAGCGCCGATCTCGGCGCCGTGGGGATCGTAGATGCCGCACGGGATGTCGCAGTGCGCGTGGACGGTGTGGCGCGGGCGAGCCACCGCGGCGATTCGTTCGCGAAGCACGGATCGACTCCTCAGTCCTGGTTGTCCAACGGCGGCATCGTGCCACAGCCCCCGCCCGTGCGTGCGTGGCGGCCCATTCGCGCGCCGCGAGGCGGCGCAAACACGCGGACGTGCGTCGCAACTCGCGGACGTGCGTCGCAACGCGCGCGTGGCCGACGGACGGGGCCGGTATGATGCGGCCATGCAGGAGGGCCTGGCGCGGGGCGTCGACCGCTCGCTCGCGTGCCCGTTCCTCGGGCTGGCGGATGATCGCGGCCTCCGTCTCGCGGTGCCGGATCGCCGCCACCGGTGCTTCGCCGAGCGCGATCCCGCTCCACGCGCGATCGCGCACCAGGAGCAGTACTGCCTCCAGGCCGCGTTCGCGGTCTGCCCGACGTTCCAGGACTGGGCACGGCACGAGTCGGCCCGGATCGCCGACGCGGGTTCCGGCGCCGGAGGGTCGGGCGGGGATGCCATCACTCCGACCGGCGGTCGTCGAGGCGGTCGAGCGGGGGCCGGCGACACGGGTCATGGCGGCGGGCTGTGGGACGGGCTGAACGAATGGTCCCCGGCCGCCGCCTGGGAGGCTCCGGACCCGGAGACTGGGTCCGACGAGGCAACGCCCCACGACTCCGGCGAGTCGCCTCGCGACTCCGGCGAGTCGCCTCGCGACTATGGCGACCCGGACCTCGCGCCGGTGTGGGAGGCACCTGCAGCGTTCGATCGGGGTGATCCCGGCCGAGAGCAGGCAGCGGTCCGCTCTGTGGCCGGCACGGCGTCCGTCGCCGACGTGCCGCCGTTCCTCGCCGCGCGCCTTGAACGCAGCGCCACGCCCGCCGATCGGGCCGCCGCACCCGTCGAGCGCGTCGCCTCGACCCGGGATCGAATCGCGGCAGCTCGCGACCGATCCGCCGCGCCTGATCGCGCGCTCGCTCGTTCGTCGGGCGGATCGGCGGCCGCTCGGGATCTGTCGCAACTCGGTTCGAGGGCCGCAGGTGGGGCGGTGGACGTGGTCCGGCGTGCGGGCCGGGCACTCGTGGAGACGGCGAGGAGGGGCACGGACACCGTTCCGGCGCGGCGCGTCCGGACGGAGTGGTCGCCGACCACGGCGCCCGCGGCGGACGAGCGTGAGCCGCGCCTGCGCGACTGGGAACGGCCGATGCGCCGCGACTCGTACCCGCGGCTGCACGTCGCCGCGCGACTGCCACGCCTGTCCGTGCTGTGGGTCGGGCTCGCGGCGGTCGTCCTCGCCGCGCTCGTGCTGTTCCTCGCCCCGACCGTGCTGCCGGGGCTGTTCGGCGTGGCACCGCTCCCGACGCCCGTCGCCGAGACGACGCCGACGCCCGGCCCGTCGGCCGCCCCGTCGGTCGCACCCACGCCGGCGGCCCCGACGCAGTCGGTGTACGTCGTGGTGCAGGGCGACACGCTGTCCGGGATCGCGGCGAAGCACGGCCTCACGGTCGAACAGCTCCTCAAGGCGAACCCGCAGATCAAGAACGCGAACACGCTCGCCATCGGCGACCGGATCACGATCCCGACGCCCGCACCCGCACCCGCGACGGCGGCGCCCTGACGCCCGGAGGCGTCCCGCGCCTGGCGGCCTCCTGACGCCCGGCGGCGTCCTGCGCCTGGCGGCGTCTCCGTCGGTGATCGTGGCGCGGCGTCCTCTCCGACGCGCGCCACGCGGCCGGCACGCTCCGGCGAAGGGGGAGTCGCGTTCCACGTCCTCCGGTTCCGGCGGGCTATACCTCCCGGCGCTCGAACAGCAGGACGGCCACGACCAGCGCGAGCGCGATCCAGCCCACGGCCCACGCGAGCTCGACCGGAGCGGGCGGTGCCGCGACGTAGAACGGCCCGAACCGGCCTGCCGCGATCGACCCGGCGAACCCCGCCTGGGCGAGCTGCGACGAGGTCGGTTCGAGGCTCGCCGTCGCCCCGATCCAGAACGTGTCGGACGGGAGCAGGCGCTGGCTGACCGCCGCGGCCTGCTGCAGGGCGTCGATGCCGAACAGCACCGCGA
>JAKAAV010000234.1 GCA_021802185.1 Chloroflexota bacterium
ACGTGCCGTTCTACCTGCGGACCGGGAAGCGCCTCGCGAAGCCGGTGACGGAGATCTCGGTCCAGTTCAAGCAGCCGCCGCTCGCGCTGTTCAAGGACGTGCAGCAGAACCCGGAGGCGAACCTGCTCGCGATGCGGATCCAGCCCGACGAGGGCATCCTGCTGCGGTTCGTGGCGAAGGTCCCGGGACTCGGGCTCGACGTCCGCAGCGTGAACATGGACTTCACGTACGGGTCGTCGTTCGTCAGCGACGCGCCCGAGGCGTACGAGACGCTGCTCCTCGACGCCATGCTCGGCGACGCCTCGCTGTTCACCCGTGCCGACGAGGTCGAGGCCGCCTGGGCGATCGTGTCCCCGATCGACCGGATGTGGGAGCAGTGGGACCAGAGCGGCAACCGCCCGGGGTTCCCGAACTACGCCGCCGGAACGTGGGGACCGGAGGAAGCGGATCGCCTCATCGAGCGGGACGGCCGCCGGTGGCGGAGGCTCTGATCGATGCGTGACGACGCGCCGCGACGCGGGAACGAGCGAGACGGCGGCGGCGGGCCGCGCCACGGGGACGACGACGCCGCCAATCCGCGCGATCCGCATGCCCAGGACGGCCGCAACGGGGATGCCGCCGGTGCCGTACCCGAGCCGCGGGCGGCGCGTCGCGAGTCGTCGAGCCGCGGGCGGCGGACGCCGGCCGTGCCGGTCGCGGCGACCCCGATCCAGCCCGCCGGGCCCGGGGCGATGCACCACTGGGAGGCGCGGGCGACGTCGGTCTCGGAGATCGAGAACGAGCTCGCGCGGATCTGGGGACTGGCGGCCCGCGAGGCGTCGCTGGAGGACATGACCCCCTCGGCCCAGGCGGACGCCTTCGGCGATCCCCGGGTCGGGCCGCGGATCGACCGCGGCGGCGACGTCCGCGTGCGGGCACGGACCAGCGTGCTGACGCTCCTCGTGGTCGCGACCCGGCCGGAGACGCTGGAGCGCGCACAGGGCGCGATCGCCGAGCTGGCCGGGCGCCATCCGTCGCGGGCGATCATCCTCGCCCCCGGCGATCCGGACGGACCCCCGTCGCTCGATGCCCGCATCAGCCTCGAATGCATGGTCCGGCCCGCGAGCATCACCGAGACGTGCGCGGAGCGCGTCCTGATGATGGCGGGCGGCGAGACGGCGCAGCACCTGGCCGGGCTGGCGACGCCGCTGCTCATCCACGATCTGCCCGTCGTGCTGTGGTGGGCCGACGATCCGCCGCTCGGGTCCCGCCAGCTGCGCGAGATCACCGACACGTGCGATCAGCTGCTCATCGACTCGGGCGCGTTCCGTGACGACGGCACGGCGCGGCTCTCGGCGCTCGCCGCGCTCGTCGCCGGCGGCGAGGTCGCCGTCCACGACATCGGCTGGATGCGCCTGACGCTGTGGCGGGAGCTGCTCGGCGGGCTGTTCGACCACCCGCTGCTGCTGCCCGAGCTGCCGAGCCTCCGGTCGGTCCGACTGAACGTCCTTCGTCCCGGGTCGACACTGCGCCTGTCGAAGGCGGCGCTGTTCGCCGGCTGGCTCGCGACCGCGCTCGACCTCGGCGTGGCGCAGCCCGTCGAACCCAAACGCGATTCCGAGAGCCTCGTCGGGGCATGGACCGACGGGCACCGCGAGATCCGCGTCGAGTTCCGGCCGGTGTCGTCCGTGGGCCAGGTCGCCTCGGTCGCCAATGGATCGCTGCAGCGGGTCGAGCTCGAACTGGGCCGGGGCCGCAGGCAGATCCGGGCGCGGGTGTCGCGGCACGCGGATCACCTGCTGGCGACTGCCGACTGGGACGGGGCCGAGGTCGCGCGGCGCGTGGGCCGGCTCGAGCCGTTCGGGGAGGGCCCGTACGTGGGCGAGAGCCTGAACAAGCTCGGGCACGACCGGATCTTCGAGGAGAGCGTGGCGCGCGCGGCGCGCCTGGTCAGCGGCTGACGGGGGCCGACCGGCGACACGGGTGCGGCGGCCCGGGCCGGTCAGGCAGGCGCGGCGAACGACGCACGGGAGGCGGCGATGGCAGGACCACGGATCGTCGTGGTGGGAAACCACCAGGAGCTCGGCCGTCGTGGGGCGGAGTACGTGTTCACGTCCGTCGAGCGCGCGATCGACGAACGAGGGCATGCGCACGTCGCGCTGACGGGCGGGAGCACCGCCGTCACGCTCTATCGCGCGATGGCCTCGGCGCCCGAGCGCGATCGGATCGACTGGCGCCACGTGGACCTGTGGTGGGGCGACGACCGCTTCGTCCCGTTCGACCACCCCGATTCGAACGTCGGCATGGTGCAGGACACGCTCCTCGGATCCCAGCAGCTGGGCACCGCGGCGACGCGCGGCGACCGCTACGCGCAGCGGCCGTCCGCGACGGGCGGCGGCGAGCGGTTCCCGGGATCCGGCGAGGAGCCCGAGGGGATCGTGATCCCGCTCGCGAACGTCCACCCGTTCCCGATCCCCGGGGCGCAGGCGGACGGGTCTGGCCCGGACGGCTGTGCCCGGATGTACGCGGACGAGCTGACGGCGCTGATGCCGCTCGACGCCCGCGGTCTGCCGATCTTCGACCTGGTCCTGCTCGGCGTCGGACCCGACGGGCACCTCCTGTCGTGCTTCCCCGGGAGCCCGCTCGTCGACGCCCCGGCCCCGCCGATCTGCTCCGGAACCCCGGCGCCAACCACCGCCAAGCCGCACGTTCCCCGCGTGACGATCTCGCCGCGCCTCACCGAGATCGCGCGCGACGTGCTCGTGATGTCGAGTGGCCAGGACAAGGCCGGGATCATCTCGACCGTGCTGACCGGCCCGCGCGACCCGAACCGCTACCCGGCGCAGATCGCGGTGCGGCAGGGGGCGACGTGGATGCTCGACGCGGGGGCGGCCAGCGAACTGCCGGAGTCGGTGCGGGGACGCTGAGGGTCAGGCCGTCCGCGCGTTCAGTCGCCCGGCGAACACGGCGGACCACGCCGTCGACACCGCCCAGGCAATGGCGAGGCCGATGACGGCGGCCCCGATGATGTCGTCGACCCAGTGGATCCCCGCGAGCACGCGCGCAGCCCCGACGAGCGCCACGATGACCACGGTCGCGGCCTTCGTGCCGCGTCCGACGCGCGCCGCGAGCATGGCCATGCCGCCGCTCACGTGGTCGCTCGGGAAGCTCGCGTCCGCGGCGTGCGCGAACAGCGGTTGCTGGCCGAGCACGACGAAGGGCCTCGATTCCGGCAGCGCCTGGCCGATGAAGTGGGCTGCCGCGAGCGCGACGGCCACGGCGACGACGCCCGGGATCAGCCGCAGGACGGTGTCGACGACGCGGTCGCGCGGCGCTCCGCGTGACGCCCACAGCGCGCCGAGGCCGACGACGAGCACCGCGAGGAAGATGCCGTACTGTGCCATGTCGGAGACGACGTGCGTGACGATCGCCGGCACGGACGCGTCCCACTGGAACACGGACGTCGACACGGCCCGGCTGAGCGGATCGGGCATGGGCATGCTCCTGCTGCGGTGGCCGGGACAGTATCGCGACGGCATGCGAAGTGCCGGTGAGGACCGGGTGAAGTGTTCTACATCGCGGGTGCGTGCTCCATCCCCGGCAGGCCGCCGCGTGTCGCTGTGACATCGCCGGGACCAGCGGGCGGGCGGAATCCGGGCGCGCGCACCGCGGATCGTGGTGGGGGTGTGAGATGACGAACTGGCTCCTGGTGAGCTCGGCCGAGAACTTCGAGCGCAACCGCGACCTGGGCTTCCGACAGGCGGCGATGAAGAGCCGCCACCGGCGGAAGTGGGAGCGCGTTCGGCCGGGCGACCGCGTGCTGTTCTACGTGACGGGAATCAAGGCGATCGGCGGCCTGTGCCGCGTCACCGGCGAGCCGTTCGAGTCGCACGAGCGCATCTGGACGTCCGACTCGCACCCGGCGGAGGACTACCCCTGGCGCTTCCCCACGGAGCCCGTCATCACGCTTCCGCCCGAGCGGTTCGTTCCGGCCGAGCCCCTCGCGCGGGAGATGACGTACGCGCGGCGGTGGCCCGCGTCGAACTGGACGCTCGCGTTCCAGGGGAACGTGCACGAGCTTTCCGACGAGGACGTCGAACTGATCGTGCTGGCGCTGGAGCGCGCCGCGGCGGCTGCCGGCACACCGGGCTGATCGCGCCGGTCACGCCGGCCTCCGCTCCTCGCCGGCTCCTCTGGCCGAGTGACCGCCACTGCCCCGACAGTACCTACCCCAACGCCGCTCACGGGACCCACAAGGGTCATTGCACGCGGCGACACGCAACCCGATGCTTCGCGCAGGGGTACGTGCGCGATGGCTTCTGTCCGCTGCATCTTCTGTGGCACCTCGAACAGCGATCGAGACGCGTTCTGCCGCCTGTGCCGATCCCCTCTGCGTCCGCTGACGCCGAACGCGGGCGACGC
>JAKAAV010000235.1 GCA_021802185.1 Chloroflexota bacterium
GCGAGCCCACCAGGCGGCTGACGGTGTGCTTCTCCATGTCCTCGGACATGTCGAGCTGGATGAGGGCGTCCTCGTCGTCGAAGAGGAACTCGGCGAGCGTCTTCGCCAGCTCCGTCTTGCCGACGCCGGTGGGCCCGAGGAAGATGAACGAGCCGATCGGCCGCTTGGGGTCCTTCAGGCCGGCCCGGGCGCGCCGGACGGCCTTCGAGATCGTCGCGATCGCCTCCTGCTGGCCGATGACCCGCGCGTGCAGGGCGTCCTCCATGTGGAGCAGGCGCTCGGACTCCTCCTGGGCGATACGCGTGACCGGGATCCCGGTCCACATCGCGACGACCTCGGCGATCTCGTCCTCGCCGACGTCCGGGATCTCGGCATCGAGACGGGCACGCCACTCGGAGCGCTGCCGGTCGAGTTCCTCGCGGGCGACCGCCTCCGCGTCCCGCAGGCCCGCCGCGACCTCGTAGTCCTGGCGGTTGATCGCCTCGTCCTTCTCCTTCGTGACCTCCTCGAGGTGCTTCGTGGCGTCCTTCAGTTCCTGCGGGGAGGAGCTGTGGCGGAGGCGCACGCGGCTCGCGGCCTCGTCGATGAGGTCGATCGCCTTGTCCGGGAGGTGCCGGTCCGTGATGTACCGGATCGAGAGGTCGGCTGCCGCGCGCACCGCCGGGTCCGTGATCCGGACCTTGTGGTGCTGCTCGTAGCGCTCGCGGACGCCGAACAGAATGGCGATGGTCTGCTCGAGCGTCGGCTCGTCGACCATGACCGGCTGGAAGCGCCGCTCCAGCGCCGCGTCCCGCTCGATGTACTTGCGGTACTCGTCGAGCGTGGTCGCGCCGATGCACTGGAGCTCACCGCGCGCGAGCGGTGGCTTGAGGATGTTCGCGGCGTCGATGGCACCTTCGGCCGCGCCGGCCCCGACGAGCGTGTGCAGCTCGTCGATGAACAGCACGACGTCGTTCGTGTTCCGGAGCTCCTCGATGATCTTCTTGAGACGCTCCTCGAACTCGCCGCGGTACTTCGTGCCGGCGACCAGCGACCCGATGTCGAGCGTCAGCACGCGCTTGTTGGAGAGCGAATCCGGGACGTCGCCCGACACGATCCGGTGCGCGAGCCCTTCGGCGATCGCCGTCTTCCCGACGCCCGGCTCCCCGATCAGCGCGGGGTTGTTCTTCGTCCGGCGCGAGAGGATCTGGATGACGCGCTCGATCTCCTTCTCGCGCCCGATGACCGGGTCGAGCTTGCCCGCGCGCGCCGCGTCGGTGAGGTTGACACCAAGCTGGTCGACCGTCGGCGTCTTGCTCGCGCGCTTCGGCTCCGCGGTGGGGCCGACCGAGCTCGACTGCGAAAGGACGCGGATGACCTCGTGGCGGACCTTGTCAAGGTTGACGCCCAGCGACTCGAGCACCCCGGCCGCGATCCCCTCGCCCTCGCGAACGAGCCCGAGCAGCAGGTGCTCGGTCCCGATGTAGTTGTGACCGAGGCGTCTCGCCTCGTCGATGGCGAGCTCGATGACGCGCTTGGCGCGGGGCGTCAGGCCCACCTCGCCAACGACCGGCCGGTCGCCACGTCCGATGATGAACTCGACTGCGGTGCGGACCTTCGGGAGCTCGACGCCCATGTTCTCGAGCACGCGCGCCGCGACACCGTCCCCCTCGCGGACGAGGCCCAGGAGCAGGTGCTCCGTGCCGATGTAGTTGTGGTTGAAGCGCTGGGCCTCGTCCTGAGCCAGGGTGAGGACCTTTCGCGCGCGGTCGGTGAACTTGTCGAAGCGATCAACCATGGAGTCGACGGTGCCCTTCCAGCGGGGATATTCGGGGTGCCCGCCTGTGGCCAATCGTAGCACCAGGCTTCCGGTGGGCCAGTACGAGCCGCTCCCAAGGGATAACGATTCGGGGTCGGAGAAGTGTCGGATGACGTGCGTCGCGCGGTCGCCCCGTAGCGGCCGCGCTACGCCCGGGCGTCACGCCGGTCCCCGGGACGCCCGCCTGGCGCCAGCGCCCGGAGCCACCGTCCGCCGAACGGATCCCGAACGGTGGTGCGATAGAAGCCGAACGGCCCGCCGGGTGTCCGGCGGGCCGTGGAGTCGGGAGACGGAGGCGTTACCCTTCGCCGCCCTCCTCCTCGTCGCCGGTCGTCGCAGCCTCGGCCGCGGCGACCTGCTGGCGGACCTGCGCGAAAGCCGCCGCCAGCGTGTTGTCGATCCCGCCCTCGGGCTCCTGCACGGCCTGCGAGGCGTCGTAGCCGCGCTCCGGACGCGGGCGCCGCTCGCCGCGCGGTTCTGCCACCGGCCGGGCCGGAGGCTCCTCGGCCTGCTTGAGGCTGAGCCCCAGGCGATGCCGCTCTGAGTCGAGCGAGATGATCTTCAGCTTCAGCGTCTGACCCTCGTGCACGACGTCGCTCGGGTGGGCGACGCGCTGATGGGACAGCTCGCTGATGTGGATGAGCCCTTCGAGGCCATCGCGGACACGGACGAAGGCGCCGAAGTTGACGATCTTCGTGACCGTGCCATCGATGACGTCCCCGACCTTGAAGTCGGCGACGGTGGAGTGCCACGGGTCGGGCTGCAGCCGGCGGATCGACAGGCTGATCCGGCCGCGCTCGTGGTTGATGTCGATGACCTCGGCATCAACGGCATCGCCGACCTTGTACCCCGCCTCGGGGTTGTTGACCTTGTTCCACGAGAGCTCGCTCTTGTGAACGAGCCCGTCGATGCCACCCAGGTCGATGAAGACGCCGAACGGCGCGATCGACCGGACGCTCCCGGTCACCTTCTGACCGACCGCGAGGCTGCTGAACAGCTCGTCGCGCTTCTCGCGCCGCTCCTCGTAGAGCGCCACCTTCTCGGACAGGATGAGCCGGTTCGCCTTCCGGTTGACCTCGAGGATCTTGAGCCGGAGCCGGCGCCCGACGTACGGCTGGAGCTTCTCGGCGATCTCCTGCGCCGCGTCGCGCGGCTGCTCGTTCTGCGGACGCCGCGGGAAGTCGACGATCTGGCTGATCGGCACGAAGCCGCGGATGCCGCAATCGACGATGAGGCCGCCCTTGTTGTGATCGATGACCGGTGCCTCGATGATCGCCCCGGCCTCGAGCTGCTCCTGCATCGCGCGCCACTTGCGCTCGAGGCCGGCCCGGCGGAGCGAGAGGACGGCATGTCCCTCGTTCGACTCCGGCTGCAGGACGTAGACGAGGACCTGGTCCCCGACGGTCGGCTGCGGCTGGTTCTCGGCGTGTCGTCCGAAGAGCTCGCGGTTGCTGACGACGCCCTCGCTCTTGGCGCCGATGTCGACGAGGATCTCGTCGCGGTCCACGCGAACGACGGTGCCCTCGACCACGTCCCCGTGCTTGAACGACCGGATGTCGCCCTCCTGCTGCTGCAGGAGCTCCTCCATCGTCGTCGGCTCGGGCCGGGTGTCGCGGACGGGTGCGGGGACGGGCGGTGCGGCGGTTGCCAGGACGGGCTCGGCTGCGGGCGACTCGGCCTCTGCGACCGGCGCGATCTCCGCCTCACCGGGCTCGGCTTGCGCCTCGGCCACCGGCGTCTCGGGCTGCGCCGCGGGCGCGCCCTCCTCCGCGGCGGCAACGGGCTCGACCTCGTCGGCGGACGACTCTGCTTCCGGTGCGGCCGCAGGCTCCGCCTCGGCGGCCGGCTGCTCCGCGACGGCGTCGGCCGGCACGGTCTCCGCGGTCACGGGTTCCAGGGGAGCGGCCTCGCTCGAAGCCGTCGCCTGCGTCGCGGGCGTCTCGCCCGCAGCCGTCGCCGGGACCTCGGTGTCGGCGATGTCCGTCGGGGCGGGCGTCGCGTCGGCCGCGGCCTGGTCGACCACGGCATCGGGCGAGACCGGCTCGTTGACGGTCCCGGACATGTCGACGGCCTCGGCGGCCGTTTCCGCCTCAGGCGCCGCAGCCGCAGGCGCCGCAGGCGCCGCAGCCGCAGGCGCCGCAGGCGCCGCAGCTTCGGCGGCGTTCGCGCTCTCCTCCGGAGCCTCATCGGTCATGGCCTCATCGGTCACGCCCTCCGAACTCGCGGCCTCGGTCACGCCCGGTTGCTCGACATCCACGAGTGCCTGCCCGGCGGCGGACTCATCGTTCACGGCGGGCTCGCCGGCGACATCCGCGCCGACGCGCTCTTCGACCGGCGCGGCCTGAGGCGTCGTCGCCTCAGCCTGCGCGATCGTCCCGCCCGTCTCTTCCTGGCTCAATGTCTTCTTCTCCTCGTCAACAACCTGCTCCGGCGTGAAACAGCAGAGCCCGAGCCGACGCTCGGGCCCTCGGATCCGCAGCGGTGCTCCGTTTACCGGGGACTCGTCCGCCTCCGACTCTCGACGTCGTCGCTCTTCTGCTGTCCCCTCGCAGGGCCACGGCATCGTACCACACGGTGCAATGGCACTGACCGGCCCGGCGCG
>JAKAAV010000236.1 GCA_021802185.1 Chloroflexota bacterium
GGCCATTCGCGTCGCGGATCGGACGCAGCAGCACGACCGGGTCCAGCAGGGTCTCGAGGGACGTCCTGAACCGCTCCTCCGACGCTTCCAGAGCGGCTGCCGCGCGGCGCCGCTCCGCCGCCGCGTCCAGCGCGTCCAGTCCGACCGACACGTTGCGCGCCAGTTCCTCGAGCAGCTCGGTCTCACCGGGCCCGAACCCGTTCGGCACGGCTGCGTACACGCCCAGCACGCCGAAGATCGCGCCGTCGCGGTGGAGCGGCAGGGCCGTCGAGGAGCCGTACCCGCGCGCCAGAGCGGCAGACCGCCACGGGACCATCCTCGGATCGTTCGCGATGTCCCGGCAGGCGGACGTCCGGTCCTGGCGGATCGCCGCTCCCGTCGGCCCCGCCCCCGACGGGCCGTCGAGGCGGATGTGCAGCGCTGCGAGGTAGCCGTCGTCATGGCCGGCCGTGGCCACCGGACGCACCTCGCCCGTCTCACGGTCGAGCACGCCGGCCCAGGCCATCCGGAACCCGCCGACGTCGACCACGATGTCGCAGGCGGACTGGAGCAGTTCGATCTCGCCGCGCGCGTGCTCGATCGCGCGGTTGACGCGCGACAGCGCGACGTAGATCCGCGCGAGGGGCTCGAGCGAGGCGGCGCGTTCGTCGATGGCGCGTGGCACGTGCCGAGTGTAGGTCGATCATGGGGAACACCGCCGTCGCTAGACTCTCGCCGTGGAGCCATCCCACTCCGACGTCGCGACGTTCACGTCCCTGCTGAACATCCTCGACGACGCCCTCCAAAGGCGGCCCGATCGCCCGGCCCTCGGCCTCCGTGGCGACGACGGGGTCGACTGGCACTGGACCTACCGCGAACTGGACCGGCGTTCGAAGCTCGCCGCATTCCGGCTCCGGGCGGCGGGGCTGCAACCCGGCGACCGGGTCATCACGTGGAGCCCCTCGAGCCCGGAACTGCCGGCCGTCTATTTCGGGGCCATGCGCGCGCGGCTGATCGTCGTGCCGCTGGACCTCCGCATGGCACCGGATACGGTGGCCCGCATCGTCGGCCGCGCAGGGACGACGCTCGCCGTCCTCGGCACCGGACGGGACGCCCCGGACCCGCACGGATCGGGCCTTGGCGACCTGCCGCTGACCACGACCGGCGCGCTCACGGCGGAGCCTTCCGCCGACGCGTCCGATCCCACCTGGCTGCCGCCCGACTGGGAGGCGCAGGCGGACGCCTGGGAGCGGCCGGGCCGCGACGACCTCTTCGAGGTGGTGTTCACGTCGGGCACGACGGGCATTCCCAAGGGCGTGATGCTCACGCACGGCGCCATCCTCTCGTCGATCGACGCATTCGGGCTCGTCATCCCACCGCTCGAGCATCGGGTCGTGTCGCTGCTGCCGCTCTCGCACCTGATGGAGCAGGCCGCGGCGCTGTTCTACGCGACGCTCGTCGGCGCCGACATCCTGTACATCCGGTCGCTCAACCCGCGCGTGATCTTCGAGGCGATCCGAGACCACGGCGTCACGACACTCCTCGTCGTCCCCGCCGTGCTCGAGATCTTCTGGAACGCGTTGATGCGGGAGGTCGACCGGCGCGGGCAGCGCGGCCAGTTCGATCGGGCGCGACGGATCGCCCGGCATCTCCCGTACGGCGCGCGTCGGTGGATGTTTCGGAGCATCCATCGCCAGTTCGGCGGCCATCTCCGGCTGGTCGTGACCGCCGGCGCGTACCTGCCGCCGGCGCTCCAGGCCGCCTGGGAGGACCTCGGGGTGATCGTGCTGCAGGGCTACGGCGCGACCGAGTGCGGCATCGTCGCCTGCTCGACGCTCGACGACCACGCGCCGGCGACCGTCGGCCGCGTGCCGTCGCCCTCGCCGATCCGGGTCACGCTGTCCGACGAGGGCGAGATCCTCGTCGGCGGTCCCACGCTCTTCTCGGGATACTGGGGAGATCCGGAGGCGACGGCGGCCGTGGTGGACGCCGAGGGCCTGTACCACACGGGCGACATCGCCCGCTTCGACGAGCGCGGCAACCTCGTGCTCCTCGGGCGCGTCCGCAACGTCATCGTGCTTCCGAACGGCTTCAACGTGTTCCCGGAGGACATCGAGAACGCGCTGCACGACGCGGGGCTCGCGGAGACGATCGTCGTGGAGACGTCGCCGGGACGGATCGAGGCGATCGTGCTGCCGCCGGACCGGTCGCTGATCATGCTCGGCGCGGACGCGAGGCCGCACGAGCATTCCGGCCGGGAGGAGGCCGCGCTTCGCGCGCGCATCGACGCGGCCGTCCGGGAGGCGAACGCGCACCTGTCGGCGAACCAGCGGATCGCGGCGTGGCGGCTCTGGCCGGAGGCGGACTTCCCTCGCACCCACACGCTGAAGGTGCGCCGCGACCAGGTCCAGGCGTGGGCGGCGTCAGAGACGCCGCTGCCGATGGTCCACGCCGAAGCCGCATCCGACGAGGCAGTCCGCGGCGGCTGATCCCGCGGAAGGAGCACCCGCGCGCGGAGTGCGGGGCGCGGCGCGTGCGTGCATTCTCGGCCGCTCGCGCCTCGTCACGCCGCTCGAAGTGCGTGACACCGCGGAGCCGGGTGGCCGGCACAGAAGACGCCGATACCGACGGTCACCACCACGCCAGCCGGTAGGCGACACCCTCGGGCGCGACGCGTCGACGAACCGCCATCACCCCGGCGGCCACGTCATGAAGCGCCCGCCGAGCACGTGGAAGTGCAGATGGCCGACCGTCTGGCCGCCATTCCGCCCCGCGTTCGAGACGACGCGAAAGCCCGTGTCCGCGACCCCTTCCCGGCGCGCCACTTCCCGGATCGCGGCGAACATCCGCGAGAGCAGCGGCGCGTCGTCTTCGCCGAAGTCCATGACGGAGACGAGGTGCCGGCGAGGGATCACGAGCACGTGCACGGGCGCGCGCGGCGCGATGTCGCGGAACGCGAGCACTTCGTCGTCCTCGTGGACGAGGGTCGCGGGCAGGCGACCCGCCACAATGTCGCAGAACAGGCACCGCTCGTCGGCCACGCGCCACCCTCCTCTGCTGGTCAGCGCGGGTATCGTGCCATCACGCGGCGTCGGCCGCCCGACGCGCGGACCGGGGCCGCGCGCGACCGGCGTCCTGCCGCCAGCCGGACCGGGCGGCCTCGAGCGCGACCCAGTCGCCCTCCGTCCACCGGCGGCGCAGCTCGAAGCCGGCGCGGAGGAACGCCTCCCGAACCTCGGCCTCGCGCGGCTCGATGATGCCGCTCGCGAGCAGCCGGCCTCCGGTGACCGCCCCGCCCGCTCGCGACAGGGCATCCGGCGGTCGCGTCTCCCGGTACAGCGCGGGTGCGAGCGGGACGAGCACGGACGCAACGAGGTTCCCCAGCACGAGATCGAACGGTGGTTCGTCGGTCGGGACGGAGCCCTGGCGCGACAGGATCATCGAGCCGAGCCGATTGCGGCGGGCGTTCGCGCGCGTCGCCTCGACCGCCATCGGATCCGTGTCCACGCCGAGCACCGATCCGGCGCCGAGCCGCGCCGCAGCGACCGACAGGATCCCGGAGCCGGATCCGACGTCGAGGACGCGCGCACCATCGACGAGCCCCTCGTCCGCCCACGCCTCCAGCCCGAGCAGGCAGAGCCGCGTCGTGGGGTGCAGGCCCGTGCCGAACGCGGCCCCCGCGTCGAGGACGAGGGGGAGCTCGCCTGGCGCGACCCGGTACCGCCGCCACGTCGGACGCACGACGAAGCGCCCGATCCGCAGCACGGGGAAGTGAGCGCGGCCCTGGGCCGCCCAGTCGGTCGTTCCGACGACCCTCGTCTGGAGTTCTCCGATCGGCCGCAGGTCGAACGCCTGGAGGTGGCCGAGCGCGTGGCGAACGCGGTCGACGGCACCGGCGGTGGAGGACGACCCGGCGTCGGCAAGCCAGGCGCGCACGAGCACCGGCCGCGCGGTGTCCAGCTCCACGGCGAGGCCCTCGTCGAGCAGAGCGAAGCCGGGCTCGATGCTCACTCCGCCAGCCGCCTCGCGCGACAGGATCGCGCTCACGGTCTCGACCGCCTCGTGGTCCACCGCGACGGCCAGCTCGAGCCAGTCCCGCGGCGTGCCGGCGCCGGGTGCGTCGGCGGTCCCGGACCGGGCCGCATGTCGCACCTCCCCCGGGTCAAGCGGCTCGCCTGAGGCCAGGGACCCGCCCAGCCCCCGCGCCTCGCCCGCGTCGCTCAGCTGATCGCGTCCTTGACGCGGTCGAGGATGCGGCCCGGTTTCGGGGGCCGCTCCCCGGACTCCGTCGCGAGCGCCTCGAGCAGCTCGCGCTGCCGCTTCGACAGGCGCGTGGGCACGCGCACGTCGACGCGCACGTGGAGGTCGCCGCGGACCCCCGCCCGCCGCAGGTGCGGCACGCCGCGGCCC
>JAKAAV010000237.1 GCA_021802185.1 Chloroflexota bacterium
ACACTGCCGGTGTTCCTTCTGATCGGGTCGCTCGTGGGGCTCGCGACGGGCGCGCTCGTGGTCATGCGGCTGATCAACCGGTTCCTGGACCGGTTCGGGTGACAGAGCGGCGTCACGGCCGGCCGGCGGCCCGTGCCGGGCGAGCACCAGCGGAGAGCGCGGATCCGGCCGCGTCGGGATGTGGAGAAGGGTGACGAGCGTGTCTTCGGCCGTCGGTACGGCGGGAGCCAGGGGAGCAGCAAACGAGCCGCCGCCGTCGGCCCCGTCGAGTGCCGCGCCGGGCACTCCCTCGACTCCCGCTCGCTCCCGAAGAACTCTGTGGATCGCCGCCGTCGGGGTCGTCGTGATCGACGCGATCGCCCTGGTGCTTGCCGCGCCGAAGGGCTTCCCGGACCCGAAAATCACGATCCTCCAGAACCTGGAACCCGTGCCTCCGAACGTCGTGTGGTACCTCGCGCCGCCAGGACCGGCCCCGACGTCGCCGCTCGTCGTCGACTTCCAGCCCAGCATCACGTCGAGCATGCTCGCCTCGTGGGTCGTGATCGTCGCGCTGCTTGCCTTGGCCTTCTTCGCGACGCGGCGCATGACGCTCGTGCCGGGCCTCGCCCAGAACATCGCGGAATGGATCTACGAGCAGTTCGCGGACTTCGCGGGAGGGCTCGGCGGGGAGGCGGCACGTCGATACGTGAGTCTCTTCTCCGCCTTCTTCCTGTTCATCATGGTCGCGAACTGGAGCGACCTGATCCTCTTCGGTGACAAGATCAGCGCCCTGCGCACGCCGACGAGCGACCTGAACATCACCATCGGTCTGGCACTCGTCACCTTCGTGGCCACGCACGTCGAGGGCGTGAGGCACCTGGGCCTGCGCGGCTACCTGGGCAAGTTCTTCAACCTGGGCGGCTTCCGGCACGGGTTCATGGACGGAGCCATGGACCTCTACGTGGGTCTGATCGAGTTCCTGCTCGAGTTCTTCAAGCCGGTCACGTTGTCGTTCCGGCTCTTCGGCAACCTGTACGGCGGTGGCATCATGCTCGGCGTCTTCACCGCGCTGATCATCGCGTTCGTGCCGGTGCCGTTCATCGCGCTGGAGGCATTCATCGGCTTCATCCAGGCGCTGATCTTCGCCTCGCTGACCTTGATGTATATCCTGACGGCGATCGAGGGCCATCATGGCGAGGAGTCGGCCGGTGTGCTGCCGGGCGAGCCGGAAGGGAACCTGCTGCCGGACGTTGCGACCCCTGCGAGCCCATGATCGCGGCACACGATCGCGGGCCGCGACCGCACGATCCCGGGCGCAAGCAGATGACGGCTTCGGCCACATCCGTATCGCGGCGCACGGTTAGCCTTGAGCGACAACGTGCTCGATTCGATCCGGGAAGCCTGATCGTGGCGGGGAGAGTACAGATAAGGAGGGTGGTTGACCCATGAACGGTGACATCGCAATGGTGGGAGCCGGTCTGGCCGCGATGGGCGTGATCGGACCGGGCATCGGGATCGGGATCCTGGCAGGCATGTCGACGAGCGCCATGGGCCGCAACCCCGACGCGGCCGCGACCATCCGGGCGACGTTCATCCTGGGCGCGGCGTTCGCCGAGGGGCTCGGGATCCTCGCGTTCGTGGTCGGGGTCATGATCGTCTTCCTCAAATAGCGGCGACGGTCGAGAACCAGACGAGTGTTCGCGACAGTCGTGACGGCGCCTCAGGCGATCCCCATCGTCTTCGCGCAGGCGGAGACGTCGGGGCTCGTGTTCAACGGCTTCTGGATCGTCATCGCCGCCGTCAACTTCCTCTTCTTCCTCGTCGTCATCCAGCAGTTCGCGTTCGGGCCCCTGACCCGCATCCTCGGCGAGCGCCGGGAGCGGATCGAGCAGGGCCTGCGCGATGCGGACGCCGCCAGGAAGGAGCGCGAAGAGACGGCGCTCGAGCGCAACCGCGTGCTCACGGAGGCGCGCCACGCGGCCAACGAGATCTTCGAGCGCGCGCAGCGGGGCGCCGAGGAGATGCGCGAGCGCGACCTGGCCGCCGCCAGGGACGAGATCCAGCGTCTTCGGGAGCAGGCCGAGGCGGAGATCGACGCCGAACGGAAGCGGGCGATGGCGGAGGTCCGCACCCAGATCGCCGACCTGGCCCTGCGTGCGGCGGCCCGGGTCGTGAGCGAGACCATGACCACGGACCGCGAACGGCGGCTCGTGGAGCTCTTCCTGGCGGAGACGGCTCCTTTCGGCGCCGGATCGGCGTCCGGTCATGATGGCGACGGCGCAGGCCAGCAGTCACCCCGCGGAGCGGCCGACTGATGCCCCGCTCCAGCACCGACGCGCGCCGGTACGCGGAGGCGGCCTTCCAGGTCGCGACCGAGGACCGGAAGATCGACGAGTGGAACGACGCGCTCGCGCGGGCGGCGGCGGCGTACGCCAACGCCGAGGTCGCCGAGGTGCTGGACAACCCGACCCTGTCGAACAGGGCACGCGAGGACGTCCTCCAGCGCGTCCTCGTCCAGCCCGTGCCACCGCAGGTCCTCAACCTCATCGGGCTGCTCATGCAGCGGCGGCGGATCGAGCTGCTGCCGCTGGTGGCGTCCGAGTTCCAGCGGCTCGTCGATCGCCGCAACGGCGTCACGACCGCGACCGTCACGAGCGCGAGCGGACTCACCGACGACGAGCGTCGGGCGGTCGAGCAGCGCCTCGTGCAGATGACCGGCGGCCGCGTCCGCGTGACGACCGAGGTCGACCCCGCCCTCATCGGCGGGATCGTCGTCCGCATCGGGGACCGCCAGTTCGACGGGAGCGTCCGGGGCCGCCTCGAGCGGCTGCGGAGCCGGCTCGTCTCGGGCGCCCTCTAGGAGACTCCAGCATGGCCATTCGTTCCGACGAGATCACCAGCATCATCCGGTCCGCCATCGAGAACTTCGACCAGGCCATGGACGTCCGGTCCGTGGGCACCGTGGTCGAGGTCGGCGACGGAATCGCGCAGATCTACGGTCTCGAGGACGCGCTCGCGTCCGAGCTGCTGGAGTTCCCGAACGGCGTCATGGGGATGGCGCTCAACCTGTCCGAGGACACGGTCGGTGCGGTCATCCTCGGCGACTACACCGAGCTCAAGGAAGGCGACACCGTCAAGACCACGGGGCGCGTCGTCGAGGTCCCCGTCGGCAAGGAACTCATCGGCCGCGTCGTCGACCCGCTCGGCCGCCCGCTCGACGACAAGGGCCCCATCAACACGAAGAAGACGCGGCCCGTCGAACGCGTCGCCCCCGGCGTCATCACGCGCAAGTCGGTGGACACGCCCGTCCAGACCGGCATCAAGGCCATCGACGCGCTGATCCCGATCGGGCGCGGCCAGCGCGAGCTCATCATCGGCGACCGCCAGACGGGCAAGACCGCGATCGCGATCGACACGATCATCAACCAGAAGGGGAAGGGGCTCGTCTGCATCTACGTCGCGATCGGCCAGAAGCTCTCGACCGTCGCGAAGACCGTCGCGGTGCTCGAGGAGCACGGCGCGATGGAGCACACGATCGTCGTCGTGGCCGGCGCCGAGGACCCCGCCCCGCTGCAGTACATCGCCCCGTACGCGGGCTGCGCGATGGGCGAGGAGGTCATGGAGGACGGCGTCGAGCTCGACGGGCAGACCGTCCGCGACGCACTGTGCGTGTACGACGACCTCTCGAAGCACGCCTGGGCGTACCGCGAGATGAGCCTGCTGCTGCGCCGGCCGCCGGGCCGCGAGGCATACCCGGGTGACGTCTTCTACCTCCACAGCCGCCTCCTCGAGCGCGCCGCACGGCTCAACGCAGACCACGGCGGCGGGTCGCTCACGGCGCTCCCGCTCATCGAGACGCAGGCCGGCGACGTGTCGGCCTACATCCCGACGAACGTCATCTCGATCACCGACGGCCAGATCTACCTCGAGGCCGACCTCTTCTACTCCGGCCAGCGCCCGGCCCTGAACATCGGCATCTCGGTGTCGCGGGTCGGGTCGGCGGCGCAGACGAAGGCCATGAAGACCGTCGCCGGGCCGCTCAAGCTCGACCTCGCCCAGTACCGCGAGCTGGCCGCGTTCGCGCAGTTCGCCTCGGACCTGGACAAGGCCACGCGCGACCAGCTGACCCGCGGCGAGAAGACGTCCGAGGTGCTCAAGCAGCCGCAGTACCAGCCGCTGCCGGTCGAGAAGCAGGTCGCGATCCTGTTCGTGGTCACGCGCGGCTACCTCGACGACGTGCCGACCAACCGCATCGCCCGGTTCGAGCCGGAGTTCTACCGCTACCTGGAGGGTGAGCGGCCGGAGATCCTCCAGAAGCTCGCGGAGACGAGGGTCCTCAGCGACGACATCTCGGACGGCCTCGTCGATGCGGTCCAGGCGTTCAA
>JAKAAV010000238.1 GCA_021802185.1 Chloroflexota bacterium
CCTGAGTGAGTGACCTCCTGTGAACGTGCTCGACGCCGTCACCGCGGACCAGCTCCGCACCGACCTGCCTGAACTCGCCTCGGGCGACACCGTCCGGGTGGCCGCCAAGGTGGTCGAGGGAAACCGAGAGCGGATCCAGGTCTTCGAGGGGACCGTCATGCGCCTGCGCGGCGGTGGAATCGACCGCTCGATCACCGTGCGGAGCGTCCGCAGCGGCGTCGGCGTCGAGCGCACCTTCAAGGTGAACTCGCCGCGCATCGACAAGATCGAGGTCGTCCGGCACGGTGTCGCGCGACGCGCGCAGCTGTACTTCCTGCGCAAGCGGGTCGGCAAGGCCGCCAGCCTTCGCGAGCGCCGCTAGCAGGCGCCGCGGCTGCGCATGCGCTGGTCTCCGCACATCCGGCGCGGCTAGACTCCGCGCGGGATGCCCGAAACCTCTCGCCGCCAATCCAGCCCGAACGCTCCCGAACGGCCCGCCTCGTTCGTCACGCCCACGCTCCGCTTCGAGCGGCGGCTCTGGCGCGACGGGCGCACGCGCGTGGCCGGCGTCGACGAAGTCGGCGTGGCCCCGGCGTCCGGCCCGGTCCTGGCCGCGGCGGTCGTCATGGCCCCGAACTGCCACCGGATCCCCGGCGTCCGCGACTCGAAGACGCTCTCCGCCGCACAGCGCGAGGAACTGTTCCCGGTCATCCGGCGGCGTGCGGTCGCGGTCGGCGTCGGGGCCGCGTCCGTCGCCGAGATCGATGAGGTGAACATCTATCACGCCACGCACCTCGCGATGCGGCGCGCGATCGCGCGGCTCGGCGGTCATGACCACGTCCTGGTCGACGGCCTCCGGATCCGGGAGTTCGAGGCGCACGTCGGGCCGTACACGGCCATCGTCGACGGCGACGCGCTCTGCTACTCGATCTCGTGCGCGTCGATCGTCGCCAAGGTCATCCGCGACCGGCTCATGACTCGTCTCGCGGCCCGACATCCCGGCTATGGCTGGGAGCGCAACGCGGGCTACGCGACGCGCGAGCACCGCCGCGCGATGGCCGATCTCGGCATCACGGTCTTCCATCGCCGGAGCTTCATCACCACCCAGCGCGTCCTCTTCGGCGAGCAGCAGATGCTCACGCTCGACGTGGACGGCGAGCCGGCGTCGGCGTCGATGGTGGGGGAGCCGGTGGTGCTGCCGGCGACAGGCCCCGACGACGATGGGATCGATCTCTCGGCGGCCCCGGCGGGAGAGTCGTGAGTCCCGTCGGGCCGCGCGTGGACCCGGTCGCGGCCGGACTCGCGCGCCGCCGCCGCCGGAGCGGCGAGCGTGGCGAAGCGCTGGCCGCCGCCCACCTCGAGTCGCTCGGCTGGACGATCGTCTCGCGCCGGGTGCGGATGGGGCGCGACGAGATCGACCTCGTCGCGGTCGAGCCGGCCACCTCGCCCGGCGAGCCCGGAACGCTCGTCGTGGTCGAGGTGCGGACGCGCGCGAGCGAGCGATACGGGACGCCGGAGGAGAGCGTCGACGCGGCCAAGGTGCGGCGCCTGTACCGCGCGGCGTGGCACCTGAGCACGCTTCCGGAGCTGCCCGACGGCACGCCGGTCCCGCCGCTCCCGATTCGCGTGGACCTGCTCGCGGTCGACGACGCGCCGGCGATCGGCCCCGGCGCCGGCGGCCCCGCGTTCCGCCATGTCAGGGCGATCGAACCCTCCTGACGCGGGCCTCAGCCGCAGTAATCCCGGGCGATCTCCACGAGAGCCCGCGCGCACGCGACCGTGCCGCTGACGCTCGCCCATTCCTCGTCGGCGTGCGCTCCCTCGCCGGGTGGCCCGAGCAGCACGGTGGGGATCCCGGCCTCGGCGGTGTAGGCGGAGTCTGCCCAGAAGCTGAGCCCGACGAGGTCGGGCAGCGCGCCGGTCGCGCGCCCGGTGGCGGCGCGGGCAAGCGTCACGAACGCGTCGTCCGCCGCGATCTCGAACGGGTCGCGCGCGAGGACCAGCCGCGCGGACACCGACAGGGCCGGGTCGGCGACGCGGCACTCGTCCAGCACCGCTTCGACCTCCGCGAGCACGGCATCGGGCGTCTCGCCGGGCAGCGTCCGTCGCTCGACGCTGAGCAGGCAGCGATCCGGCACCGTCGCCATCTCGCCGCCACCCTCGATGCGCGACGCGTGCAGGAGGCCGGCGCCGAGGAGCGGGTGCGTCCGCGCGGCGAGGCTGCCGTTGTACCGCTCGAGCGCCGTGATCACGTGGCCTGTCCGGAAGATCGCGTCGACCCCGAGATGCGGACGCGAGCCGTGCGCCGCCTTCCCGCGAACCTCGACCTCGATCCAGGCGAAGCCCCGGTGCGCGATCGCCAGCTGCATCTCGGTCGGTTCCGTGATCACGGCCGCGTCGGCCGTCACGTGCCGCAGGACTTCGCGGATCCCGGTGCTCGCGGCCTCCTCGTCGGAGACGGCCAGGCCGATGGTCCCGGGGATCCCGGCCCGGGCGGCTTCACGAACGGCCACGAGCGCCGCCGCAAGCCCGGCCTTCTGGTCGTAGGCCCCCCGGCCGTACAGCCGGTCGCCCTCGACGCGAGGTGCGAACGGCGCCTCCATCGAACCGGCGCCGACCGTGTCCATGTGCCCGTACAGCATCAGCGTCCGGCCGTTGCCGCCGGCTCGGAGCCGATCGCCGCCGATCGCCCCGGGCTCGCCGATCACGAGGTTCGGGCGCCCGTCGGGCGAGGGGATCAGGCGCGTGGCGAGGCCGTGTTCGGCGGCCCAGGCCGAGAGGAAGCCCGCGATCTCGCCCTCGCCGGCGGCTCCGGGCACGAGCGTCGGGTTGACGGAGTCGATCGCGATGAGGCGACGGGCGAGCTCGATGACGTCGTCTGTCTGCATCCATCAAGCATGTCGCTGCGGACGCTGCCTCGCACGGCAGAACCCGCGCGCGCCGCCATCACGCCGCGCCGTGATGATCCTGACCGCGCCCGCGGCTGGAGGAGGCGCCCGCGCACGCGGCACCGCCGGCGCCGCTCCCGCTCGATCACCGGCAGGCGCGACGCTCAGGGTTCGGCGCCCTGTGGCGCGGAGCCCGATGGGCGCGGCCCTGTGGACCCGAGGCCCGTGGACCCGAGGCCCGTGGACCCCGGGCCTGTGGACCACACCGGGCCTGTGGACCCGGGGCCCTGTGCTAGACTTTCGCGCGCCGTCGGTTCACCGACGGCGTCCGCGCGTCTGCGCGGGCATCACACACGCGTGCCGTTTCCCGCGGCGGTGTCGCCGGAGCCACCGGCGATCCGCGGGCCAAGGCGCGCGGAGGAAAGAACCCGACAGGAGGATCCGATGGCATCCGTTTCGATGCGCCAGCTGCTGGAGGCCGGCGTCCACTTCGGCCACCAGACGCGACGCTGGAATCCCAAGATGCGCCCGTACATCTTCGCCGAGCGCAACGGGATCCATATCATCGACCTGGCGCAGACCGTCCAGCGCCTCGACCTCGCCCTCGACTTCGTCCGCCAGACGGCGGCCCGCGGCGAGAGCATCCTGTTCGTCGGCACGAAGAAGCAGGCGCAGGAACCGATCGCCGAGGAGGCGTCCCGCGCTGGCATGCCCTACGTCAACCAGCGGTGGCTGGGCGGCATGCTCACGAACTTCGTGACGATCCGCAAGCGCCTCGCGCTCCTCGACCAGCTCGAGGCCCGGCAGGCGAACGGCGACTTCGAGCGGATGACGAAGAAGGAGGCCGCGAAGCTCACCGAGGAGATGACGCGCCTCCAGCGCACCCTCGGCGGCATGCGGCGCATGAAGCGGATCCCCGGCGCGGTCTTCGTGATCGACCCGCACCGCGAGCACATCGCCGTCACCGAGGCGCGCAAGCTCGAGATCCCGGTCGTCGGCACGGGCGACACGAACATCGACCCGGACGAGCTCGACTACATCATCCCGGCGAACGACGACGCGATCCGGGCCATCCGCCTGCTGTGCCATCTCGTCGCCGATGCGGCAGTCTCCGGCCAGCACGACCGCGCCGCCCGCTCCGAGCAGGAAGCCGAGGTCCCGGCCGGCGTGCCCGTCGAGGAGTCGGCGGCCGACGAGATGCTCACCGCCATGGCCGCCGGACAGACGCTGACGTTCGAGCCCGAGCCGGACGAGGAGGAGCTGCTTCCGGGCCGCGCCGCTCCGGCCGCGACCCCTGCGGCGCGCGGCCGCCGCGCGGCCGCGACGTCGGACGACGAGAACGTCGAACGACAGACCTCCGCGCTCGACGCCTGACCGACACACCACACGAAGGGATCCTGAACACGCATGGCTGAACAGGTGCAGATCAAGGCCGAGACCGTCAAGGAGCTCCGCGAGCGGACGGGCGCCGGCTTCATGGAC
>JAKAAV010000001.1 GCA_021802185.1 Chloroflexota bacterium
CGGGACGGGCACGACGCGGTCGACGGGGGAGGGGCGGCCGGCGAGGAACGCGGCGTGCCAGGCGCGGCCGAGCAGCACCATCTCCGCGTGCGGGTACGCGGCCCGCAGTGCCGCGAGCGCCGGGAGTGCGAACACGAAGTCGCCGAGCGCGTTCGCCCGGAGTACGGCGATCTTCCGGACCCCGGGGAGCACGTCCGGTAGCGCGCCTGGGCGCGCGTCGGCGGGCACTCAGGCGATCTCCGGCCGGCAGAGCGGCACGCCCGTCAACCCGACGTCGCCGACCGCCACGTGCCAGCGGCCGAGGTTCGACGTCACCAGCCTGTCGAGCCGCTCGCCGGCGAATGCCGCGTTCGCGGGTGCGCCAAGCACCTGGGCGTGGGGGTCCTCGACGAGCGTCTCCACGCGCCCGTCGGGCAGCAGACGGAGGACGCCGTCCGGCCGGTAGCAGGGCAGGAGGATCGAGCCATCGGTCGCCAGCAGGATCCCGTCGAGCGTCGTCGACGGCACCTCGGCGACGACGGCAGGACCGCCCGCCGATCCGTCCGCCTCGATCGGCACGCGCGTCACCCGCTCGCCGTTCGTCTCGATCACGAGCAGCGCGCGCTCGTCCGCGTCGATGCAGCAGCCGTTCGGCAGCGCGTCGACGCGGTCCGTCCAGATCCGCGCCCGGCCACCGGGCTCCACGCACCAGATCACGCCATCGCGCCGGCCCCAGTCACCCGAATCGGTCACGTAGAGCGAACCGTCGGGTCCGAACGCCAGCCAGTTCGGCGCGCGCATCCTCCGTCCGTCGTCGCCCGACGCGTACGTCTCGAGCGACCCCGTCGCCGGGTCGAACCGGACGATCTCGCCCCGGCCGACGTCGCACGCGTAGACGCGGCCTGCGCCGTCGCACGCGACGCCGAGGACGAACCCGCCCGTCTGCGCGACCGTCTCCACCGAGCCGTCGAGCCCGATCGCGTAGAGCTGGCCCGCCTCCCCGCCCGCGTACACCCGCCCCCGGACGGGATCCCAGCACACCCCCTCGGGGTGATCCAGGCCGCCGGCGAGCACCGAGAACCGATCGAGCATCGACCCCCTCCGATCCCGCGAGCGGGCGCCGTCGCGCATGCGCTCGCCAACCGTCGGCCGGGGCGACGGTCGCATCGTCGCCCCGGCCAGGCCATCCCGAGTGGCGACCCATCGTCCCTGAGTGACAATCCATCGTCGCCCACCGGTCGTCGCCGAGGCGACGACCGCATCGTCGCCGACGCGACGATTCGCCCGCGCTCGCGACCCCCGGCCGCTTCTCGCAGCCGCGCCTACGCCGTCGCCGCCAGCGCGGCCTCGTACGCGTCGAGCGTCCGATCGATCGACAGCGCCGCCAGCGCGCGCCGCCGGATCTCGTCGCGGTCCAGTCCGCCGACCTCCCCGCACGCCTCTGCCAGCGCCGTCTCGTCGCCGGGATCGACCAGCCGTCCGCCGACGCCGTCGGGCACGATCTCGGGCAGCGCGCCGCGCCGGTACGCGACCACCGGGCACCCCGCCATCTGTGCCTCCGCCGCCACCAGCCCGAACGGCTCGTCCCAGCAGACCGGCATCAGGACGACCGCGGCGCGTGCCATGAGCCCGGCGAGGCGCTCGCGCGACACCGGTCCGAGCCACTCGGCGCCACCGAGCAGCGGGACCACGCGCCGTTGGTGGTACTCGCGATCGTAGACCTCGCCGGCGAGGACCGGTCGCAGCCCCGCACGCCGCGCGACGCGGAGCGCGACGTCCACCCCCTTCTCCGGCGAGATCCGGGCCGCGATCAGCGCGACGCGATCGTCGGCGGGCCGCCCCTCCGGATGCGCGGACGGCCGAGTGATTGCTCGACCGGCGGGCTCCGGCCCCGCGATCGCCGCCCCCGCGAGGTCAGGGACGCCATTGCGCAGGAGCAGCACGTCGGGGACGCCCGTATCGCACCACTGGCGCCGGCCGTGCTCGGAGACCGCGGCCACTCGCCGGGTCGTGGTCCGGCACGCGGCGACGACCGCGGGCACGATCGGTGGCAGGTGGAGGGTGTGGACGGCGGGGAACGGTTCCGCGAGCTCGAACGCCTCGACGTCGAACGCGTGCTGGCTCACGGCGTCGGGCTGCCAGCGCCGGACGCCCTCGAACACGCGCTCGAACGCGCGGCGCATGCCGTCCGACGATCCGGCCCCGCCCGGACCCCCTGGGCCAGCCTCCGATCGCGACGCGTCCCGATCACGATCGCTCCGCGGCCTCCCGCCCGCCTGGCCCAGGCCGGGCACGATGAACGCCGACCGGATGTCCTCGTCGACCTCGACCGCCTCGACATCCACTCCGTCGATCCGCGAGCCGGCCGCGCACCAGACGCGGACGTCGTGACGGCGCGCCGCGAGACCGCGTGCGACGTCGACGATCAGCGCGTGGTTGCCGCGCGCCTGGCCCGGCCGGATCGGGGCCACGAGTGGCGCGACCACGGCGATCCGCACGGACGCCTCAGCGCGGCGGCTGGTGCTCGGCGAGCGCGAGCTGCGCGAGGAACTCCGACCGCAGCCGCTCGTCCAGCTCGTACGCCCCGCGCCATGTCAGCGTCCGCGTCACGGCCTCGGCCTCGGACACCCCGCGCATCCGGGTGCACATGTGGGCTGCCGCGATCGACACCGCCGCGCCGCGCGCGCCGCTGGCCTCCACGACCGCGTCGGCGACCTGCTGCCCGACGCGCTCCTGGACGGTGAAGCGGGCGGCGAAGAGCCGGACGAGCCGTGTCAGCTTCGAGATGCCGAGGATCCGGTCCTCGGGGACGTACCCGACCCATGCGTCGCCGACGAACGGCAGCGCATGGTGCTCGCAGAGGGCATGCAGCCGGATCGGCCCTTCCACGACCTGGTCCCGGCTCGCCGGCTCCCGCCGGTGCCGCTCCGTCGGGAACACCGTGACCGCCTTCGGGTCGCCCTCGTAGCCGCGCGTCGCGTCCGCGAGCGCGGACAGGAAGCGCTGCGGCGTCCTGCGCGTGCCGGGCGTGTCGAGTGGCATCCCGAGCGATTCGAGGATCTCCGCGATCCAGCGCTCGTACCGGGCGCGCTGCTCGTCGGTGAGGGTCCGGGGCCGGGCAGCCTGCCACCCCGGCACGAAGTCGCGCGGCCCGCGCCCGCCGCGGATCAGGTCGAGGCGCGAACCACGTTCGTCGTCGCGTGCGTCCTGCATCCGACCATGCTCGCGTCCCAGGGGCGAGCCCCGCGCCCGCGGCGGGCGGTGCGCCGTTGCAGCGGCCTTGCCTGGAAGCTGGAAAGGCGCCCGCGGAGGCGAAGCCGGACGCCCCTGCTCGCGCGATCCGGACGGCGCCGGAGCGCGTCTTGCACGCCCGTTTCAGGTGGAACGCATTCCGTCGCGCGGGACGAGCTGCCACGACGCTGCAAGGCCAAGCCCGCGACGTCGTCCCACGGCTTTGGGGGCACCGGGGCGACGCTCGGTGCATGGCACACCAGCGAGCGGGGGACGCACCGAGGGTGCCCTCCAGCGGGGCGTCGGGCGCGGACGCAGATCGGCCGGCGCAGTGAGCGCTGCGGCGTTCGGCACGCGCGGCAACCCGTCACGCTGGCCCCGCCGGCTCCCCGAAGCGGCACTCGCCGTGCTCGGCGCCGTCGTGGCCGGCTATCTGGCCGCGTACCAGCTCGGCGTCGTCGCCGCCGTCTGGGATCCGTTCTTCGGGTCGGCCTCGTCGGCGAGCGTCGTCGAGTCGTCGCTCTCGCGTGTGCTGCCCGTCCCGGACGCGGTGCTCGGCACGCTGGCGTACCTCGTCGAGGCGGCGCTCGTGCTCTCGGGCCGGCCGGACCGCTGGATCTCGCAGTCGTGGCGGGTGGTCGCGTTCGGAGTCGTCGTCGCCGGGCTCGGCGTGACCGCGATCGGCCTCGTGCTGATCCAGGCGCTCGTCGTCCACGCGTGGTGCTCGCTGTGCCTGACGTCCGCGGCGATCTCGCTCGTGATGGCGGGATCGGCGGTGGAGGAGGTGCGGGCCGCGGTCGAGGTGCTGGCCGCGCGCCACGAGCGTTCGCGGCACGCGGTGGTCGTGTCGGGACGGCGCGACAACACGCTCGCATCCCCGCCGCCGGGGACCGTGCCCTCGCTCGCGGGGTCCGTGCTCGACGCGTTCCGGAGCAGCGACGCGCATGACGCGACGAGCGACCCAGGCCGCGACGTCCCCGGCGGGACGGGCCCGGCCAGCGGCGGTGGTGGCTCGGCCGTCAGCGGGACGGGCAGCGGTGCAGGCAGCAGTGGACAGGAGCCGGCGGGCGATTCGAGCCCGGGACACGAGGTGACGCAGGACATGACGTACGACACACACAGGACGCAGGGAACGACGGAGACCGCGACCGACGGGCACGGCTCCGCCACCGGGGTCGCGACCGAGACCCGGGAGGTGTTCGCGCGACAGGGCAACGGGACTCCCCGCCGGGTCGTCGTGGTGAGCGGGGGGTCGGCGGGCGTCGGGCGCGCGACCGCGATCGCCTTCGCGAAGGACGGCTGCGACGTGGCCATCCTCGCGCGCGGCGAGGACGGGCTCGACGGGGCACGTCGCGATGTCGAGGCGCAGGGGGCCCGTGCGCTTCCCATCCGGTGCGACGTCGCCGACGCCGACGCCGTCGAACGCGCGGCGGAGCAGGTCGAGCAGCAGCTCGGGCCGATCGACGTGTGGGTGAACGTCGCGATGGTGTCGGTGTTCTCGCCCGCCAAGGAGATGAAGCCCGAGGAGTACCGCCGCGTCACGGAGGTCACGTACCTCGGCCAGGTCTACGGCACGCTCGCCGCGCTCAAGCGGATGCTGCCGCGCGACCACGGCCGGATCATCCAGGTCGGGTCTGCGCTCGCCTACCGCGGCATTCCGCTCCAGTCGGCGTACTGCGGCGCGAAGCACGCGATCCAGGGCTTCACCGAATCCGTCCGGTGCGAGCTCATTCACGATGGCAGCAGCGTGAAGATCAGCATGGCGCAGCTGCCGGCCGTGAACACGCCGCAGTTCGACTGGGTGAAGAGCCGCCTGCCGCACCGCGCCCAGCCCGTGCCGCCGATCTTCCAGCCGGATCTGATCGCGAATGCGCTCGTCTGGCTCTCCCACAACTACCGCCGCGAGCTGAACATCGGCGCGTCGACCGACCTGGCGATCTACGCGAACCGCATCGTGCCCGGCTGGCTCGACTACTACCTGGGATGGACCGGATACGACTCGCAGCAGACGGGCGAGCCTCGCGACCCGGATCGTCCGGACAATCTGTGGGAACCGGTCGACGGCATGGGCGGTGGCGACCACGGCGCACACGGTCGCTTCGACGATCGGGCGAGCTATCAGAGCCGGCAGCTGTGGGCCGCCACGCACCGGAACGTGCTCGTGGGCGGTATCGCCGCCGCGGCCTTCGGCATGTTCGCGCTGACGCGGACGATGCTGTCCAGATGAATCGGGAGGTCAGTCCGATGGGAACGCTGATCCGAACGGGAGGCGCGGCGCGCTCGGCGCAGGGGTGGTCGGAGAACGTGCGCGACATGCTCGCCGAGCGAGGTTCCCGAGCCCGGGATGCGATCGGTGGCCTGCGGTCCGCGCCCCCGGCGCGAGTCTCGAACGGCCCGAGTGCCGTCGCGATGCTGCTGGCCGGTCTCCTCGGCGCCGCGCTCGGCGCGCTGCTCATGTACCTGCTCGACCTCGAGCGGGGCGCGCACCGCCGGAACGCGCTCGCGCAGCAGGCCGGTGTCGCCCTCCGCTCCGGGCGCGAGGGCGCGGCCGAGCGGTCGAAGGACGTCGCGCAGCGAATGCGGGGCATCCGGATCGAGACCATCCGGCGGGTCGAGACGACCGGGGGCGAGGAATCCGCGCCGGACTCGGTGGTCGCGGAGCGCATCCGCGCCGAGCTCGGGCACAGCGTGCGCCACGCCGGGGCGATCGAGGTCGACGTGATCGACGGGCGGGCGATCCTCCGCGGACCCGTGCTGCGCGACGAGCTGTCGTCGGTGCTCGCGACGGCGCGCGGCGTGGACGGCGTCCGGGACGTCGAGTCCGAGCTCGAGATCCACGAGGCTCCGGGGGCGGTCCCCGCGCTCCAGGACTGACGGCCGGAGGCAATGGAGGCCGCCGATCAGCTTCAGCAGCGGGATTCCGTCGCCGCGCGCGCCGCGTCGGGGTCGGCCTGACCGGGCCCATCCGCTCGGTCACGGTCGTCCGCGCCAACAACATCGGCGACTTCGTCGCCGCGAAGCCGGCATACCGCGCGCTGCGTGCGGCGCTGCCCCGCGCCCGGATCGACCTGATCGGGCTGCCCCGCTGCCGGCCGCTCGCGGAGTGGCTCCCGGGGTACATCGTCGGGCCTTCGCATCGCGCTGCAACGGCCGCGTGACGTTCGTCACGGAGGCTCGACGGCGCACGGCGAGCATCGCAGCACGCGTCGCGGACGGGCGGCGGGGCCCGCCGGCCCGAACGCTGCAGCGGCGCTCGGATCACAGGGAAGGAGTGCACGTGATGGCGCGAGACGATCAGGCAGGAAACGCGGACCCCGAAGAGTTCAAGAACATGCCGGGAAACCGGACGCCCGGGGCGCCGAACCGCGACGAGAGCCGCGCCGAGCACGAACGCGAGCACGGACGCGAGCACGAGGGCTCGCGCGACGAGCGCGGGCACGGGCAGGATCGCGAGCGGCGGGAGGGGCGGTCGTGACGGCTCGGGAGCAGTTCCCCGACGCGCGCCCCGTCGAAGCCCCGGACGCGGTGACGCTCCCGACCGACGAGCTGCTCCGGAACGACGCCTCGTGCACGATCCCGTGGCGGGCCGATGGCTTCGAGGCGATCTCGGTCTACGTCGACCCCGCGATCTGGGACCGCGCCGACGAGATCTGCGAGGTCGCGACGGTCTGGTCGGGAGCGCACGAGGACATCGACGGGCTGTGCCGCGACGTCATGGCGTACGCCGACGAGGAGCGCCTGAGCGCGTCGATCTACACGGATCTGCGCGACGAGCTGTCCGAGGGCGTCGTCGCGATCGCGTTCACGGTGGGCTGACGCATCCGAGGGCGCCGCGGCGTCGCGACGATGGCCGCCGGCACGTCAGCGACGGTCGCTCGCGAGGCTCTCCTGCCAAGGCGGTCGACGTACGATCCGGACGTGGATGACGATCGACCGACGACACCGGTTGCGCCCCCGGTCAGCCCCTGGCGGCGGCTTGGACGGCGAACCGCCTACGAGAACCCCTGGATCACGGTGTGGGAGGACCAGGTGGTCCGTCCCGACGGGCATCCCGGCATCTACGGCGTGGTGCACTTCGTCCACCGGGCCGTCGGCGTGGTGCCGCTCGACACGTCGGGCCGCGTCCTCCTCGTCGGGCAGTGGCGATACACGCTCGACGCGTGGTCGTGGGAGATCCCGGAAGGTGGAGCGCGGCCCGACGAGGACCCGCTCGATGCCGCTCGCCGCGAGCTCGCGGAGGAGACGGGGTACACCGCCGCGCGCTGGCGCGAGGCGATCCGGGCGCACCTCTCGAACTCGGTGAGCGACGAAGAGGCGATCGTGTGGGTCGCCGATGGACTCGAGCCGGGCATCGCCGCGCCCGAGGGCACCGAGCAGATCGAGCTGCGCTGGGTCGCGTTCGACGAGGCGGTCGCGATGTGCCGCGACGGCCGGATCACGGACGCCCTGTCGATCCTCGCGATCCAGGCCGCGGCACTCGACCCGTCGCTCCGTCCCTGACGGCGCCGCCTGCCCGGGCCTGACTCGAGAACCCGGGTCTCCCGCGCGTGCCGCGGTCGCCTGCACAACTGACAGCCAACTGTCGCGATGCGACGCCCATGTCCGCGACGGGTGAGGCCGCCGGATCGGACGATGGCGGCCGCAGGAGAGGAGGAGCATGTCGAATGACCCGCACGTCGCCGGCGGAGCGCGGGGCCCGCATCGCGATTGGCCGCCCGAGCCTGGGCAGACGGCTGCCGCCCTGCGCGCCTCGTCGGATCCCGAGCACGCGCCCTCGGCGGACGTGCCCGCGGGGCCCCCAAGGCCGGTGATGGGCGAGCACGGGCCGTTCGCCGGCGCCGCCGGCGGAATCGTCGCCGGCCAGGTCGGGAGTGGCCTACTGGCCGGGCCGCCGGGCGCGGTCATCGGAGGCGTCGTCGCTGGCGTGGCCGGTGCCATCGTGAGCTGTGCCGCCGACGACGTGGCGCCCGGGGAAACCGAGACCGTGGACGAGCCGGGCCTTCGCGGGATCGCGCGTCCGGAGGACGCCGCATGCGAGGTCCGTCCCGACGGGCGCGCGCCGCGTGTCCGGTGTCGACGCCGGGGACGTCCGGCCACCCGCCCGCGGCCGCCGGGGCCCCGGCGTGTCTGAGGGCGCCTCGGACCGGCGCCTTTCCGCGGGCCAGCGTGATTCGACCCGACACCAGGCCGGGAAGCCGAACGGGAACGGGCGCGCGGTTTCCGAACGGCGGGTGGCGGCCTCGGACCGGCATCGCGCGGAGCCCGCGTCGAACCGGCACCGTGCCGCGGCTGTCTCCGATCCCGCAGGGCCGACGGTCCAGCCGGGCCGCCCGCCGAACCCGATGGTCGCCGAGCTGCGCCGCGAGTCGAACCCGCTGCGGCGTGCGTTCGCGGTCCTCGGGCCCGGCCTGATCACGGGCGCGTCGGACGACGACCCCTCGGGGATCGGGACGTATGCGCAGGCCGGCGCGCAGTACGGCTATGCGACCCTGTGGTCGACGCTGGCGATGCTGCCGATGATGTCCGCGGTGCAGTACATCTGCGCCAAGATCGGGATGGTGACCGGACGGGGCCTGGCCGGCGTCCTCCGGCAGCACTACCCCCGCCGGATCCTCTATCCGGTCGTCCTCGCGATGGTGGCCGCGAACACGATCAACGTCGGTGCCGACATCGGTGCGATCGCCGCGGCGATCAACCTGCTCGCGCCCGTCCCGCCGATCGCCCTCGTCGTCCCGGTGGGAGCGCTCCTGATCGTGCTCCAGGTCCTCGGCTCGTACGGGCGGATCGTCCGGGTGTTCAAGTGGCTCACGCTCGCGCTGCTCGCGTACATCGCCGCGGCGATGTTCGCCCACCCGAACGCTCTCGACGTCCTCAGGGGCACGCTCGTCCCGACGATCCGGCCGGACTCGCAGTTCATTGCGCTGCTCGTGGCGCTCCTCGGCACGACGATCTCGCCGTACCTCTTCTTCTGGCAGGCGAGCCACGAGGTCGAGGAGGAGATCAGCATGGGCCGGCGGCGCCTCTGGGAGCGCCAGGGGGCGTCCGGCGCAGAGCTCAAGTACGCGCTGTGGGACACGCTCGCGGGCATGGTGCTGTCGGAGGCGGTCGCGTACTTCATCATCCTCGCCACCGGCGCGACCCTGTTCGTGCACGGCCAGACGAACATCGCGTCGGCCACGCAGGCCGCCCAGGCGCTCCGGCCGATCGCCGGGAACCTGTCGGAGCTCCTGCTCGCGGTCGGGCTCATCGGCGCCGGCGTCCTTGCCGTGCCGGTGCTGACCGGCGCCGCCGCGTACGGCGTCTCCGAGGCGTTCGGATGGCGGTTCGGGCTCGACCAGAAGCCCGCGAGGGCGCCGCAGTTCTACGGCGTGATCGTCGTCGCCACCATCATCGGGGTGCTCATGAACTTCCTGGGCATCAACCCGATCTCGGCGCTGGTCATCACGGCGATCATCAACGGGCTCGTGGCGCCGGGGCTCCTCGTGCTCGTCATGCTCGTGTCGAACAACCGGTCCGTGATGGGCTCGCGCACGAACGGCCGGCTGCTCAACGTGCTCGGCTGGGGGACGACGATCCTGATGAGCCTCGCGGCCCTCGCGCTGATCGTGACGACGCTCGCGGGGTAGTCGCGGCGGCGATGGCGGACCAGGGAGGCCGCACGCGCCTGCCGCTGGATACGGACGGACCGGGGGCATGAGCCTCCCGATCCGTCGCCCGCGCCACCTGCACCGCCGGGTGGCGGCGCGCCTTCAGCGCCCGAACTGCTGCAGGGAGAGTGCGCCGGCGTAGCGCGCCGCGGACCCCAGCTCCTCCTCGATCCGGACGAGCCGGTTGTACTTCGCGACGCGCTCCGATCGCGAGGGCGCTCCGCTCTTGATCTGCCGGATGCCGGCGCCGACGACGAAGTCCGCGATCGTCGTGTCCTCGGTCTCGCCCGACCGGTGGCTCACCACGGCGCCCCAGCCATTGTCGAACGCCGTCTCGACGACCTTGAGCGTCTCGGTCAGCGTCCCGATCTGGTTCAGCTTGATGAGGATCGCGTTCGCGCTCTTCTCGGCGAGCCCGCGCGCGAGGCGCTCGGGGTTCGTCACGAAGATGTCGTCGCCGACCAGCTGGATCCGGTGACCCAGGCGCTCGTTCAGGAGCTTCCAGCCGGCCCAGTCGTCCTCGGCCAGGCCGTCCTCGATCGAGACGATCGGGAAGCGGCCGATCCAGTCCTCCCACAGGTCGACCATCTCGCCCGACGTCAGCGTCCGGCCTTCCTTGGCGAGCCGGTAGCGGTACTCCTGGCCCTCGCCGCCGGACTCGACGAGCTCGCTCGTGGCGGGGTCGAGGCAGATCGCCACGTCCTCGCCCGGCCTGTAGCCGGCCCGCTCGATCGCGCGCGTCACCGTCTCGATCGCGGCCTCGTTCGAGGACAGAGTCGGGGCGAAGCCGCCCTCGTCGCCCTGGCCCGTCGACAGCCCGCGGTCATGGAGCTCCGCGCGGAGCGACTGGAAGACCTCGGATCCGTAGCGCAGCGCTTCCGCGAACGTCGGCGCCCCGACCGGCGCGACCATGAACTCCTGGAAGTCGCACGAGTCGACCGCGTGCTTCCCGCCGTTCAGGATGTTGAACTGCGGCAGCGGGAGCGTGTGGGCGTTGAGCCCGCCCAGGTAGCGGTAGAGCGGTGCGTCGCGGTCGGCGGCGGCTGCGTGCGCGGCGGCGAGCGAAACGCCGAGGATCGCGTTCGCGCCGAGCTTCGCCTTGTTCGGCGTCCCGTCGAGCTCGATCATCGCGGCGTCGAGGCCCGCCTGGTCCTCGGCGTCCAACCCGACGACGGCGTCGGCGATCTGGTCGTTCACGTTGGCCACGGCCTTCGTGACGCCCTTGCCGCCGTAACGGCGCTTGTCGCCGTCCCGAAGCTCGATCGCCTCGTGACTGCCCGTCGACGCGCCCGACGGCACGCAGGCCCGCCCGGCGACGCCGTCCTCCAGCTCGACGTCGACCTCGACGGTGGGGTTGCCGCGCGAATCGAGGATCTCGCGCGCATGAACGGATGCGATGGCGGTCATGGGACCTCCCTGCGGGCCGGAGGTCGTGTGCCAGAGGCGGGGACAGCCTGCCCCGCGACGACGCGGCCGGAGTCGACGAGAAGGGTACCGGACGCGCGGGCGCGGGCACGGACCGGATGGCCCGGGTGCGGTCACGGACCGGATGGCCCGGGTGCGCGAGGCCGAAGCGTGCGACCTTCGGGATCGCGACCACGCAGCGGGCCGCTCGGTGGGGCTCAACCGGATGTTCCGGCACCGCGAGCCAGGAGGAGGCGAAGGAGGAGGTGGGCGCGCTGACACGAAGCGACCGCGGTCGTTCGCGAATGGCAGCCGTCGCCTGTTGTTGCCCGTGAGCGGGCCGCGGCCCCGGCTCGGTAGCACGCGGCCCGCGGCCGCGTGCTACCGCTGCGCGCCGTGCAGCCGCGTGTTCTCGGGGCCGTCCGTCGCCTTCCACGCCGCGTCGACCTGGTCGATGAGGTCGAGCAGCTTCTGAGCCTCGGCCAGGTCCGTCGTCTCCTTGACCTTGCCGGCCTGCTTCGTGGCGTCCCAGAACAGCTGATGCACGTTCGGGACCTTGTCGAGCATGTTCGGCTTGAAGTAGTCGTGCCAGAGCACGTCGAGGTGGTGCTGGCAGAGGTTCGCCCGCTCCTCCTTGATGTCGATTGCGCGGGAGCGGAACACCGCATCGTCGCTCGCGTTGAACTTCTCGATGATCCTGTAGCAGCTCTCGGCCTCGATCCGGGCCTGCTCGGGATCGTAGACGCCGCACGGGAGCCCACAGTGGGCGTGGAGCGTGTGGCGTGGCGCGAGCCAATCGGTCAGTCGGGACATCGTTCCTCCTGGGTCTGCCGGCGAGTGGCACGGGCGTGGTGCGCGACCGCACGGGGCGCGGATCGATCGAGAGCCGAGTGTCGGCCGCGCCGTGTGACGTTCCCCGTCGCGCGCTCGAACCCCTCGCTTTCAGCGCCGTATCGACCGCTCCAACCCACGTCTGGCGAGGAGTACCGCTCACCCGTGATGCGCGGGTGGGGGAGACCACGGAGCGCCGCCCTATGCTGTGGGGGCCATGACCAGCCGCTCACCGTCACCTGAGCGGACAGCGGTCGGAGACCGCTGGTTTCTCGCCGGGTACGCGGGCCTCGCCGGGTTCTTCGCGCTGGAGGCCACCGTGCGCCAGCGGGGCAGTGCGGCCACCCTGCACGCCTCCGACGACGATGCGGGCACGACAAGCGAGATCGTCCGGGCCTTCGTTCTCGGTGCGGCCCTCCCGATCCTGCTGCGACGCCTGCCCCTGCCTCACCTGCCGCGCTGGACGGCGCCCCTCGGGCTGGTGATGGAGGCGACCGGGCTGGGCGTGCGGATCTGGTCGATGCGCGCGCTCGGCGCGGCCTACTCTCGCACCCTCCGCACGGGCGCGGCGCAGCAGGTCGTGGACGCTGGCCCGTACCGGCAGGTGCGCCATCCGGGATATCTCGGCACGCTCCTGACGTGGACAGGGTTCAGCCTGACCTCGGGCAGCCTGCCGGTGGTGCCCGCTGTGACCCTTTTGTTCGGCCGGGCATACCGCCGCCGCATCGCGGCCGAGGAGCGCCTGCTGACGCGTGACCTCCCCGGGTACGACGCATACGCGCGCCGCACGAAGCGGCTCATCCCGTTCGTCTGGTAGGAACCCGACGGACCCGACTCGTGGGACGCGACCACGCGCCACGCGGCGGAGGTGCTGCCCGATGGCGCCGCGCCGGGCGGGAGCAGCAGTCTGGGAGGTCGCGCCTCGCGCAGAAGCGTGCGCGACGCTCCAGCCCCGGCTCGTGCAGGTTATCGTGTCGTGCTGATCGAGAAAGAGGGGAGTGGAGCGGGAGACGGGTCTCGAACCCGCGACATGCAGCTTGGAAGGCTGCCGCTCTGCCAACTGAGCTACTCCCGCCCGGAGGCCGGTGTCGGGCCACGGTACCACGGCGACGGAACGGCCCGTGCCCCCTGTGCCCCTGTGGCCCGTGCCCCGCAAACGGCCCGTGCCCCATCTGGCCGGCACGGCCTCGATGGCGTTCCGCCTGCTGCGTGGCGTCCGCGGTCAATCGCCACACGCCATGGTCAACGACGTGCGCCTGCTCGTGCCGGCCCGCGACGAGCTCATCCACGAACGGACGCAGGTGGCGAACCGCTTCCGTGCCGCCCTGCTCGTGCCCAGGTTCGAGGCAGCGCGTGCCCGCGGGCCTGCCTTCGGCCTGATGGGCCGCAGGGTACACTTGGCTCCGCGGATCGAGTCGGATCTGCTCGCCGCATCCCTGTCGAAGCCGAATCCCGCCGACGACGACCAATCCCGGCCCCGGTCCCGCATCGCGGACTCGGTGGTGCGCCGCGACGGCGGGGAAGAGCCAGACGGGCCGTCTCCTGCCCGGGCGAGTAGCCACCCGGGCTCGGGTGGGGCCACAAGGCAGGTGCGTTCGCGCGGGCCAAGCGAGACACTCCACCACCGACGCCGGAGAGGGTCGCAGCTGGAGCGACCGCGATGCTGGAACCAGGACATCCGGGCTCCTCCCCGGCGGATGCCGGAGGTCAACCCGCGCCCGCGACCGATCTGTGGTCGTCGGCCGCGATCGTCGACGTCATCCTGGACCACCTCAGCGACGCCGTCTACGCCACGGACCTCGACAATCGCGTGACGTTCTGGGGCCCCTCCGCGGAACGGCTGTTCGGGTACAGGGCGAACGAAGCCGTCGGACGACCCTACGGCGAGCTGCTCCCCTATCGGATGGCCGCCGACGGCGACGATGACGCCTTCGTCGCCGCCCTTCGGGCGGGCCGCACCTGGCGTGGCTCGGGCAGCGTGCGCCTGCGCGACGGGACCGAGCTGTGGATCGAGTCGACGGTGCAGCCGGTGCGCATCGACGGCCACGTGATCGGGAGTGTCTCGGTCAGCCGGGACATGACCGCCCAGCGCGCCGCGGAGCACCGGAGCGTCGCCCAGGAGCGGTTCCTCGACGCGGTGCTCGAGGTGATGGGCACCATCGTCAGCGTGCTGGACGCCCAGGGACGCATCGTGCGCGTCAACCGGGCCGCCCAGGAGTTGAGCGGTCGCACGCCGGCCGAGCTGGTCGGACGACCCTTCTGGGAGGTGCTGATCTCGCCATCCGAGGTGGCGACCATGCGGGCCAGGTTCGCGCGCCTGACCGCCGGCGACTACCCCAGCGTGCACGAGAACCACTGGGTCAGCGCGTCCGGCGCGGAGCGCCTCATCCACTGGTCGAACACCTGCCTCACCGACACGGCGGGCGCGGTGACCCACGTGATCGGGTCCGGGATCGACATCACCGATGCGCGGCGGAGCCGCGACGCCCTCGACGGCATCGAGGCCGTCGGCCGGCTCCTGGCGAGCGCCGGTCCCACCCCTGCCACTCTCGACGCGGTCGTGGAGCGTCTGACCGCGCTGATGGGCTATCGGTTCGCCGCCCTCGTCCTCCGCGACGGGCAACTCTGGCGGCTCGGGGCGCAGCGCGGCTACGCGTCGCTGCCCGCCGTGTTCGACCCCGCGCGTGGCGTCATCGGGCGGGTCATCCGCAGCGGCGTCCCCGCCTTCGTCGCCGACGTGCTCGCGGACCCCGACTACGTGGCCGACGACGCCCTGGTACGAAGCGAACTCTGCGTGCCGCTGCGGGCCGAGGACGCCACGCTCGGCGTGCTCGACATCGAGGCCGGACCCGATGCGCCCCTCACCGAGGACGACCTCCGCCTGGCCCTCACGGTGGCCGACAGGCTCACCGCTGCGCTGCTCCTGGGCCGCGAGCAGCTGGCCCTGCGCGAGCGCGTCCGGCTGTTCGGGGCCCTCACGGAGTTCGCCCGGCAGGCCGGCCTCGTCCGGGATCCGGAGCAGCTCTGGCCCGCCCTCACCGCTGCCGCCGCCGCGGTCATCGCCGCGGACATCGTCTCGCTTGCGACCCTCGACCGGGCCAGCGGGCAGTACGTCCTGCGTGCCGTGGCAGGTGCCGGCGACGCTCCCGTGGGGATGGCGGTGACGCCCGGCGAAGGGGCCGCCGGGCGCGCCATCGCCGAACGCGCGCTGGTGATCCTCGATGCGCTGCCCCGGGAGCAGTTCATCAGCGCCGTGCAGCCCTACCTCCCGGCCGACGCCATGGCGGTGGCCGCGATGCCGCTGCTGCGCGAGGGCGTGGTCCTGGGCGCCCTGGTGTTCGCCCGGCCGGCCGAGCGCGGTTTCAGCCTGCTCGAGCAGGAGGTGGCCGCCCTCCTGGGCGCGCAGGCCGCGCTGGCTGTGGCCAACGCGCATCTCCTCGCGGAGGTGTCCGAGCTCGCCATCCACGACCCGCTGACCGGCCTCTTCAACCGCCGGCACTTCGACGCCACGCTCGAGCTGCTGATCGCCCGCTGGCGGCGCGACCGGGGACGGACGCCGCTGGCCGCGGTGATGCTCGATCTCGACCACTTCGGTGACTTCAACCGCGCGCACGGGCACCAGGTCGGCGACGAGGCCCTGCGTCGCTTCGCCGGCGTGCTGCGCGAGCGGGTACGCTCGTCCGACCTCGTGGCCCGCTACGGGGGCGAGGAGTTCGTGGTGGTGCTGGAGGGCTGCGACCGCGACGGTGCACACGCCGTCGCCGAGGCGATCCGCGCCACCTTCGAGCGGCAGGCGATTCCCGGGCCGCAGGGGGTCGCCCTGCACGCCACGGTGTCGGCCGGGTGCACCGTCCTCACGCCCGATGCGCCGTCCGCGGAGGCGCTCATCCGGTCCGCAGATGTGGGGCTCTTCACGGCCAAGCGGGCTGGGCGCAATCAGGTGATCGCGGTGTGACCCGAACGCGACTCAGGTCCGGCGATCCGGGGGACGGCGGGGTGAGACGCCGCGGACCTTCGTCACCGCCACTGGACCGCGCCGCTGCGAACTGCTCAACCGCTACTTCAGCCCCGAATGCAGGAAGCTCTCGATGAACTGGCGCTGGAAGACCAGGAACAGGACCAGGAGGGGCCCGACCACGATCAGCGTTCCCGCAGTCACGAGCGGCCACTGCGCCCCGATCTCACCGAGCTGGGTGAAGACGGCGAGGCCGACCGTGAGCGGGCGGCTGTTCGTGCTGTTCGTCACGACGAGCGGCCACAGGAAATCGTTCCAGTGGAAGCTGATCGACGAGAGGGCGAACGCGACCATCGCGGGCCGTGCCGGGGGGATGTACACGTGCCACAGCGTCTGCAGCCAGTTCGCCCCATCGACCCGCGCCGCATCGTCGAGGTCGCGCGGCACGGTCTTGAACGTCTGCCGCATCAGGAAGACGCCGAAGGCCGAGCCGAAGTACGGGAGCATGACGGCCACGAGCGTGTCGAAGAGGTGCAGCTGGCGGATCGTCGAGTAGTTGGGGACGATCAGCGCGCTCGAGGGGACCATGAGCTGGAGCAGGATGAGGAAGAAGAGCAGGTTCTGTCCGCGGAACCGGTAGCGTGCGAATGCGTAGCCAGCCAGGCTGATGGTCACCAGCTGCACGACGAGGATGCCGGCGACGATGAGAATCGTGTTGACGTAGTACTGCGCGAACGGCGCGATCTGGAACGCCTGCGCGTAGTTCGAGAGGGTCGGTTTCGACCCCCACCACAGGTTGCTCGCGGTGATGGGCTCGTCCGGTGAATGCACGGACACGGCCATCGCCCAGATCAGCGGCACCGCCCATCCGATGGCGACGATTGCCAGCACCACGACGCCACTCGCGTCGAGCAGCCGGAACCGGTGCAGCCGCACCGACAGTCGCCCGGCGGCGGATCCCCGCGGCAGCGGAGACGACGGCGAGGCGAGGCTGCTACTCATACGTGGCCCGCCGCTCGAGGTGCGAGAAGTTGACGACGGTGAAGATGAGCAGCACCGCGATCAGGATGACGCTCATCGCGCTCGCCTTGCCGAGATCGAAGAAGCTGAAGAGCGTCTGCCAGATGTCGAACAGGAGCATCGTCGTGGCGTTGGTTGGCCCACCGCCCGTCATGATGTAGGTCTGGTCGACCGTCTCGAAGCCGTTGACAACCGCGATCGTGGTGACGAAGAGGGTCATGCCCGCCAGGAGCGGGAGCGTGATGTGGCGCACCGTCTGGATCGCCGAGGCGCCATCGAGTTCGGCCGCCTCGAAGATCTCGCGCGAGAGTCCCTGCAGCCCGGCCAGGTAGAAGATCATGAAGTAGCCGGTCTGCTTCCAGACGCCGACGACCATGAGGGCGAACAGCGCGAGGTCCGAGCTCCCGAGCCAGTTCTGGCCGGGAAGGTGCAGGATGCCGAGGAAGACGTTGACGAGGCCATAGCCCGGCGCGTACATGAAGAGCCAGATCGTCGCGGCGCTGACCATCGGCAGGATGGCCGGGTAGAAGAATGCCAGGCGGAACAGGCCAAGCGCGCGCAATCGGCGGTTGAGGGCGAGCGCGATGACGAGGGCCAGCGCGACGCTGATCGGCACCGTGACGATCACGTAGATGACGGTGTTGAAGAGGACCTGCCGGAAGGCCGGGTCCGCGAACAACGCGGCGTAGTTGCCGAGCCCGGTGAACTGCGGCACCTGGACGGCCTCGTTCTGGAGGAACAGGCTGTCGTACGCGACACGCACCGTCGGCCAGAGCGTGAACACCGCGACGAAGAAGCCCGTCGGCAGCACGAGCAGATAGGGAAGGACGGCGGCCCCGCTCCGAGGCCGCCGTCCGAGCCGGGAGACGCGCTGCGGCCTCCCCACGGATCAGTTCTTGAACGCCGACAGGAGCTGCGTCGCCTGCTGCTGGGCCGACTGAAGCGCGGACGAGGGATCGCTCTTGCCCGTCAGCACGGCCTGCACGGCGTCGCCCAGGAACTTCTGGACCTGCGCGTTGTCGTGGGCAGAAAGTTCCGCCTTCGCGTACTTGAGGCCATCGGGTGCGACCGACGCCTGTGGCGTCTTGGCGAGGTAGGCCTTCATGGCCGCTGTCTGGTAGGCGGCCGGGCTCGCGGCGATGTAGCCGGTGTGCATGCTCCAGTCAGCCTGGATGTCGTTCGACGACATGAACTGGATGAACTTCCACGCAGCGGCCTGGTGGTCGGCCGGGATGCCCTTCAGCATGTACAGGTTGCCGCCCCCGGTCGGCGCACCGAAGCCCTGCTCACCCACGGTGTAGCTCACGCCGACGTTGAACTTCGCCTGCTTCAGGATGTTGGCCAGGGATCCGCTCGAGTGCCAGATCATGGCCGCCTTGCCGGCCACGAAGTCGTTGGGCATGTTGGCCCACTGCAGAATCCCCGACGGCATCACGTGGTACTTCGCGGAGAGGTCGGCGAAGTCCTGCAGCGCGCTGACGACCTGCGGCGTGTCGAAGCTGACCTGGTTGGGGGCCGAACCCACCACGTTCGATCCGTTGCCGATCACGAACGACTGGAACAGCCAGTACGGGATGCCATCCGAGGAGATCTCGATGCCCCACGTGCTGCCGTCCGGCTTGGTGAGCTTCTGCGCGTCCGCCACCATCTCCTGGTAGTTGGCGGGACCCTTGCTCGGGTCGAGGCCCGCCGCCTGGAACATGTCCTTGTTGTAGTAGAGGACCGGGGTGGAGCGCTGGAACGGCAGGCTCCAGACGTGCCCCTGGTAGCGCGAGTTGGCGAGAAACGCCGGGTAGAAGCCGTTCAGGTAGTTGTTGCCGCCGGCGGCCGCGATCTGGCTGTCCAGCGGCTGGATGGCGTTCGAGTCCACGAGCGAGTACAGGTCCGTCGAGAGCATCACCGCCACGTCCGGTGGCGTCCCGCCGCCCTTGATGGTCGTCTCGATCTTCGTCAGGGTGTCCGGATACCCGCCCGACAGGACGGGCTTGACGGTGATCCCGGGGTTCTGCTGCTCGAACTTGCTGATGTATCCGTCGATCAGCTGGGTGATCGGACCGGGCACGGCGACCGGATAGTAGAACGTCAGTGCCACGGCACTCGGCGCCGCTGTGGCGGCGGATCCGCCACAGGCCGAGAGCGTTGCCGCAAGGACGGCGGTCGCGGACGCGGCGAGCAAGCGCCGCCACTGCTCAGCAATCACGGTTCTGTCCTCCTCCTTCAGGGTCGCAAATCACACGCGGGGATCGTCCCGCGCCGAACCCACCGAGCTCGCGGCGCCCTCCTTTCCGGTTCCGCGCGGAGCGGGGAATCCGCGGATCCCTAGCCGACCGCCAGCCCTCCACGCCTGTCGACCGCGGACCGTCCGACGGCTCGCACCCAGCCGTACAGCTGCGGCAGCACTTCCTCGATCGTTGCCCCCGCGATCGAGCAGGCACCCGGGATCCATCTCCAGGGATTGATGTACGTCGTGAACCAGCCGCGCCCGAGCGCCGGCTCGATGTCGTTACGGTAGTGGTCCCCGACGCTCATCACGTGGTCTGGGTGCAGGATGCTGATCCAGCCATCCACCAGCTCGACGAACCGACCGGGCTTGCTCGCGTCACTGGCGATGGCGTCGAGGTATCCGGCGAGCCCGAGCCGCTCGACGACGGGCTGGACGGATTCCGCGGGGCTGTTGGACGCGAGCACCACCGTGCAGCACGTCCTGCTGAACGCGAGAAACTCCGGCAGACCGGCAGGCACCTCGAGCTGGAAGTCACCCGCCGCGATGCGGCGCCGGGTTTCCGCGAACGCCTCCTGGCGATGCCGCTCGCTGCCCCCCCGGGCTCTGGCCAGTTCGGCGACAGCGGCCCAGCCGTCATGGGGAGGCGCGTTCAGGCCCGTGACGTCCCACCGCTCACCGTGAAGCAGAGCGCGCAGCGCGGCCTGGAAGGGCAGTCGCTCGCCCGGCGGCAACTCCTCGGAAACCAGATGCGCGTAGTGCAGCAGGGGTTCGTCGCCACGCCAGAGCGTGCCATCGAAGTCGAACACCAGCAGCCCGGGACGCGGTCGATCGCGTACGCGGAATGATTCCGTCACCCGGAAGTCGATGTCGCGAAGGCTGCCGACGCGGAAATCGTGTTCCCTCCAGCTTCCTGCTCGTCCCGCTCAGGCTACCACTCGCCGAGTTCGACGCCGCCACGTCCGCGCCTCCCTGTTCGCGGGAGCGGCAGGCATGGCGCGGCCTGGTCGCACGCCTCCCCGGGACGCGCACCAGCCGGCGCGTCGGCGCGGCAACCATGCCGCCCGGCGCGTCACATCACTGTGATGGAACCGGCCACCTGGCGCAGCGAACGGACCAGGGCCGACACGACGATCCGGATCGGCGCGCGGGGCACCGCGTCCCCGCTTGCCGCACGTCCGGACCCGGATCAGGCGAGGGCGGCCTCCTTCGTCTCGAGCGCATCGATGATCGCCGCGAGCTGCGCCTCAGTCAGCTCGTGCTCGAGGATCGGCGTGTACATCTCCTCTTCCGCGAGATGCACCTTGAGCAGTGCGTACAGGTGGTACAGCATCCGCCGCACCTCCATGAGCCACGGCGTCCCCGGCCCGGACCGGCCGGTTGCCGGGGTGCTCGCCAGCTGGCTCATCGAGCTCAGCAGGCGCCGGATCTGGTCGTGTTCCCGCGACAGGGGCGACATCGAATGGCGATTCTGGAGAAGCCGCTCGAACGCGGGATAGAGGGTCTCCTGCACCGCGGACACGTGGGGCAGGAGCTCGGCGGTCAGGAAGGCATGCTCCTCCCCCAGCCGCTTCTGAACGGCCTCTCGCGAAAGGGTGCCCGCTTCGTCCGCGATCACGCGCAGGTCGTCCACATGTGGCATGAGCCGAGTGTGCTCGGCGCAGAGCCGGTCGGTCAGCGGGCCCATTTCCTCTCCCTTCGGTTTCGAGTCCGAGGCCTGCCGATCGACGCCAGACCTGGTCGCGCGGTGGTGCTCAGGACAGCCACCGACAACCCGCCCTGCCGCGGTGGCCGCGAGACTGGCGCCAGCCTCATGCGGATTCCGTCTGCAACAGAAGGGCCGGAGGTGGCCAATCGAGGGGCCGATCGTCAGGGCTGAAGGACGCGGGAGCGGCGATGACAGGCGATCGCGATCTCGACCGGCGGACCGCACGGTCGGGCTCCGCGCGGCACTCGACCGACATGCCGGATGGACGTGCGAATTGAGGCATACCGTACTAGTGCGCATGTGCGCATATCGGGATACTCGGGCCCGATGGATGAGATTTCCGCGCTGCAGGCCGACATCCTGAAGACGCTTTCGAACCCACATCGGGTGGAGATCATCGAACGCCTTGCGCATGACGGCCCGTGCGAGGTCACCCGTCTCGCCGATCTGATCGGGATCAGCCAGCCCAACCTGTCGCAGCACCTGGCAGTGCTGCGCTCGGCCGGACTCGTCGAGGCCGCCCGGAGCGGGCGGGGCGTCCAGTACCACCTGACGGACCCGGAACTGGCCGAGGCCTGTCGCATGATGCGGCGGATTCTCGCCCGGAGACTGGCTCGGCTCGGCGCCCTTTCAAGCCGAGTCGACGAGCCGCTTGACGCCCCAATTCCGCTGTGAGGTCGGCGCCGATGGACGACACGATTTCCCTGGTGCTCTTTTCCGGAACCGACGATCGCCTCCAGGCTGCGGCCGTGATGACCGCGGGGGCGGCCGCACTCGGCAAGACCGTGCATCTCTTCCTGCAGTACTGGGCCCTCGACGCATTCCGCGCCGACCGGATCGGCCTGGACCATGGACTGTCTCCGGAGGCTGGGCCGGACGGCGCCGCCGCCGTCGCCGCTGCCGCAGCGGCGGGGCAGGCAAGCTGGGCCGAGACCCTGCGCCAGGCCAAGGAGATCGGCGCCGTCGACATCCAGGCCTGCTCCCTCTCCATGGACATCCTGAAGCTCGAGCTCCGCGACCTCGACCCGATGGTCGACGGCGCGGAGGGGGTGACTGCCTTCTACCTGAACGCGGGCGACGGTCCCGTGCTGTTCATCTAGGGGTCCCGGGAGCGAGCCGCGACACAGGCTCCCGGCGTCCCGACCCCTGATCGCGCGCCCTGAAATATCGCCCGCAGCAACGGGCGAACAACGCAAAGGAAGCCTCCATGACGGATCTCGAGATCGCACAGCGCGTGGACGCCAAGGGACTGTCCTGCCCGATGCCGATCGTCAAGACGGCGCAGGCCATCAAGGGCCTCTCGTCGG
>JAKAAV010000239.1 GCA_021802185.1 Chloroflexota bacterium
CGCCTGCATCGTGCCACGCCACATCTCGACCGGCCATGGCATTCGGCCGGCGACGACCGCCACGGGGTGGAGCCGGAGGTTCGCGCCGATTGCGGGGTGATCGATCCCGCTGCGGGCGAGGACCCCCGGGGTCCGGAGGGTGCCGGCCGCGACGACGACCTGGTGCGCGGCGACCCGGAAGGGCACGAGCGAGCCGTCGGGCCGCCCGACGTGGCCCACGATGCCGGTCGGACGGCCGCCTTCGAACAGGACCCGGTCGACGCGCGCGCGGACGAGGAACCGCGCACCGTGCCGCGCGGCGTCCGCGAGGTGCGCGCGCGGACCGGAACGCTTGGCGCCACGCCGGCAGCCGAACGCGCACGAGCCGCAGTCGCCGCAGGCGACGGCGTCGCGGAGCGCCGGCGCGGCGGTCCAGCCGAGCGACGAGGCGCCGTCGAGGATCGCGCGATCCTTCGGCGGGATCCCGGGCGGCGGCGCGAAGCCGAGCTCCGACGACAGCGCGGCGACGTCCGCGAGCGTTTCGCGCCCGTCGAAGCCTTCGATGCCGTGCGCGCCTGCCCACTCGGCGCGCAGCCACTCCGGTGGCGCGAAGCACGTCGTCCAGTTCACGACCGTGCCGCCCCCGAGCGTCGCGCCCGCGAGGATCGCGACCCCGAGGTCGGCCGTCGACGCCAGCCCGTGGTCGAGGTACATGCGGTCGTACGCGTCGAGCTCGTTCGCCGGCATCGCCGGTTCCGGGACATAGTCGCCTGCCTCGAGCACGAGCACGTCGCGCCCGGCCGCCGCGAGCGATGCCGCGACCACGCCACCGCCGGCGCCGCTGCCCACGACGACCACGCCGGCCTCGAGGGCGACGCATCCGTCGGCACCGGGCATCGGGACGAGCGGCACGATCGCGGGCGGCTCGGCCGTCGGCGGTTCGGCCGCGGGCACGTACCCGATCCGGGACCAGGCCGGGTTCGTGCCCGAGGGACCCGGGTCGGCGTACGACAGGAAGCAGGCGAATCGCTTGAGCACCTGGTACGCCGTCCGTCGCTGCGCCACGCGGCTGGTCGCCCATGACAGGAGCATCGCCTCGCGGCGCACGGCGGGCAGGTCCCGGAACCGCACGGGGCCCTGGCGGAGGAGCACGTTCGCCGGCCGGCTGTCGAGGCTGCGCAGGGCGAGCCGCAGGGTCCGGACGTCGTCGGGGTCGCCCACCGCCGAGAGCAGCGACGCTGCGATCCCGGCGCGTCGGATGGCTCCGCCCGGCACGAACGTCTCGAACGCGGCCGCCAGACGCTCGAGATCGCGGCTGCTCCACCCCGGGACGGTCGCGACCTCTTCGCGCGGTCGGCGAGCCTCGGGCGCCGGGGACGTCGTCATCCTCCGCTCCTCGCGCGCGCTCCGGCACCAACCGACGGTCCCGGCGCCACCGCCCGCGTCGTCGCTCTCGCCTCAGCCGCGCTCGAAGCCCTGCGCGGGCACGGGAGGACAGCGCAACGGCCGGTCCTCGCGGTAGCCCAGCAGGTAGTCGGCCTGGATCAGGGTGTGCAGCTGGCTCGTGCCCTCGTAGATCACCGCCGCCTTCGAGTTCCGCAGGTAGCGCTCCACCGGGTACTCGTTCGAGTACCCGTACGCGCCGTGGACCTGGATCGCGTCGAGCGCCGACTGGACCGCATGCTCGGTGCAGAACCACTTCGCGAGGCTCGTCTCGCGTGTGTTGCGCAGGCCGCGGTTCTTGAGCGCGGCCGCCTGCCAGCACAGGAGACGGCCGGCCTCGATCCCCTGCCCCATCTTCGCGATGAGCTGCTTGACGAGCTGGTGCTCGCCGATCTCCTTCCCGAACGTGTGCCGGTCGTGCGCGTACGCCAGCGACGCATCCAGGCACGCCTGCGCGAGGCCGACCGCCCCGGTCGCGACCGTGTACCGGCCCTGGTCGATCGCGCTCATCGCGATCACGAAGCCCTCGCCCTCCTCGCCGACCCGGTTCTCGGCCGGCACGCGCACGTCGTCGAAGAACAGCGTCCCCGTGTTGCCCGCGTGGATTCCCATCTTCCCGTGGATCGTCCCCGTGCCGAAGCCGGGCATGCCGCGCTCGACGACGAACGCCGTGATGCCGCGGTGTCCCTTCGAGCGGTCGAGGGTCGCGAAGACCAGGAAGTGGTCGGCGACGTCGGCGAGGCTGATCCACAGCTTCGAGCCGTTGAGCACGTACGAGTCGCCGTCGCGGCGCGCCGTCGTCTGCAGGTTCGCCGCGTCGGTGCCCACGCCCGGCTCAGTGAGCCCGAACGTCGCGAGCTTCTCGCCGCGTGCCTGCGGGACCAGGAACCGGCGCTTCTGATCCTCGGTCCCCCATTGGAGGAGCGTGAGCGAGTTCAGCCCGACGTGGACGGACATGATCACCCGGAACGCGGTGTCCGCCCGCTCGAGCTCCTCGCACAGCAGCCCGAGGCTGACGTAGTCGAGCCCGGGGCCGCCGTACGTTTCCGGGATCGGCGCGCCCAGGAACCCGAGCTCGCCCATCTTCGCGAAGACCTCGGTGTGGACCTCGTGCCGCTCATCCCACTCGCGGATGTGCGGCAGGATCTCGGCCTCGGCGAACTCGCGCGCGCTGTCCCGCACCATGCGCTGCTCGGGCGTGAGGGTGAAATCGATCACGGAACGGTCCTTCCGAGTGCGTCCATCGACGGCTCGCGGGGTCGGGCCTCGTGCGGCACGACCCGGATCGGAGCCGTGCGGCAGCGCCATTGTAGGAGGCGCCGGGATCGCAGCCGTGCCGCGAGCCGCGCGGCGCCCGACGGCGGCTGTGCCCGACGCCGCCACGACGGCGGCCCAGACTGGACGCGTCGCCGCGGCGCCGTGCCCTCATCACGCCTGCCGGCGGCGCCTGACCGGGCCTCTCGGCGCACCGCGGCCCGCCGGTATACTCGGACACGAACCGTCCCTGCCTGCCAGCGCCGTGGCGGACGGCATCCTGCTGAGGCCACCCATGCTCGAGACCCGGACGACCCCCGACTTCGTGACGCTCGCGCGCGAGCACATCTCGCCGGTCCTGGGCCTGAAGGCCGAGCGCGCCTTCGTCCGAGGCGAGGGCCACCGGCTCTTCGACGTCCAAGGGCACGCGTACCTGGACTTCGTGTGCGGCATCGCGTGCACGATCCTCGGGCACCGGCATCCGGTCGTCACGGACGCCATTCACCGCCAGGTCGACACGCTCGCGCACATCAACGGGGCGGGCTTCGCCGAACCGACCGCGCGGCTGGCCGCGGCCCTGGCGGACGCGCTCCCGGATCCGCTCGACACCGTCTTCTTCTCGAACGCCGGGACGGAGGTCATCGAGGCCGCGATCAAGCTCGCGCGTCGGGTCACGGGCCGGCCGGGGATCGTCGCGTTCCGCGGTGGATTTCATGGCCGGACCATGGGCTCGGTCGCGCTGACGAGCAGCAACCCGAACTACCGCGCCGGCTACGAGCCGATGCTCCCGTCCGTGTACCACGCGCCGTTCCCCGACGCGTACCGGATGGGTGGCGAGGAGGAGGCGAGCCGCCAGGCACTGGCCGCGCTGCGCGACCTGCTCACGAATGAGATCCCGGGACGGTCGGTCGCGGCACTCGTGCTCGAGGCGGAGCAGGGCGAGGGTGGCTATCGGCCGGCGTCGGCGAGCTTCCTGCGCGGTGTCCGCGAGATCTGCGACGAGTACGGGATCCTCTGGGTGGCCGACGAGATCCAGTGCGGGTTCGGGCGGACCGGGAAGATGTGGGGCTTCGAACACGGCGACGTCGTGCCCGACGTGGTCTGCGTGGCCAAGGGGATCGCGAACGGCCTGCCGCTCTCGGCGCTCGTGACTCGGCGCGAACTCCAGGAGCGATGGGGCGTCGGCGCGCACGGCACGACGTTCGGCGGCAACCCCATCTCGTGCGCGGCGGGTGTCGCGGTCCTCGACACGATCCAGCGGGACGGGCTGGTGGCCAACGCGGCGGCCAGGGGCGCCGAGCTGCGAGCCGGCCTCGAGCGGCTGCAGCGCGAGGACGCCGGGATCGGCGACGTGCGCGGGTACGGGCTGATGATCGGGGTCGAGTTCGTCACGGACCGCGACTCGAAGGCGCCCGACGAGCCGCGCACGAGCCGGGTGCTCGCGAAGGCTGCGGAGCTGGGCCTGCTTCTGCTGGGCTGCGGCACGGACCACAACGTGATTCGCTGGATCCCGCCGCTCAACGTGACGTCCGACGAGATCACCGAGGCGCTCGGGATCTTCGAACAGGCCCTGCGCGGGTAGCGTCTCCCGCGGCGGCCCCTCTCCCGCGGCGGCCCCTCTCCCGCGGCGGCCGGTCGCCCGCGGCGGCCGGTCGCCCGGCGCGCGCCG